>JBKPRV010000331.1:0-12287 GCA_046734715.1 Actinomycetota bacterium
TCCCCTTGGTGACCGGGGCGTGGGGGATCAGGCCCGCCACCACCACGATGGCGGTCGGGATCGCGTTGGCGATGGCGCCCGCCAGGGCGAACGGGGCCAGCAGCACGATCACCGTAGCCGACACCACCACCCGCCACGCCAGCTCCCGGGTGCGGACCGACTGGGCTACGTCCTCGTCCCGCATGCCCATGTGGTCCAGCACCACCTGGTAGTGCGACTGGGCATCGATGACCGTCTGGCGCACCGGCGGCGGGGCCTCGTTGAGAGACCGGGCCACGGCGGCGCTGAGCGCCAGCGGGACCCGGGCCCGCGGGTTGTCGGCCTCGGCCCGCAGCTCGACCCGGGCGGCGCCAGTGAGGGCGAGGGCGTCGACCAGGGTGGCGAAGTCCGGCGAGACCGAGCGCAGCCGGTCCTCGATGACCGCCAGCAACCCCCGTACCACAGCGGTCTCGTCCAGGCCCTCCGCCCGCAGCCGGCCGACCTCGGCGGCGACGTCGATGGCCGGGGCGAACGCCACCAGGGCGCGGCCCCGCAGCGCGACCTTGTCCTCATACGCGATGCCGGCGGGCACGATGCGCAGCCCCGTCACTCCCGCGTCCAGCGCCTGGACCGCGATCCGGGCCACGCCCGTGCGCAGGGGGGCCAGGTGCGGCTGGTCGTGCGTGGTGCCCTCGGGGAAGATCGCCACCGTGGCGTCGTGCGCCAGGGCGTCGACGGCGGAGGCGAACGCCGCGGTGTTGGCGGAGGTGCCCGAGCCGTCCTGGGCCCGTTGCACCGGGATCAGCCGGGCCAGCGCCAGGAACGGCCGGGCCGGCCACACCCCCCACAGGGTGGCCTTGGCCAGGAAGCGGGGCAGGGTCTCCAGCGCGCTCACCAGCAGCACCGGGTCGACGAAGCCGTTGAGGTGGCTGGCGGCCACGATCACCGGGCCGTCGAGGTCCCGCGGCCCGGTCACCTCCACCGAGCGGAAGAACCAACGGGCGATGCCGCGGGCGATGAGGCGGAGCAGGCGGTCCCGCACCGGCTACCCGGCCGCGGGGATGACCGGCACCACGAGGTAGGACTCGTGTCCCGGGCCGGTGTGGACGGCCATGGCGCCGCCCCAGCGGCGGTCGCCCGGATGCGTGTGGTGGAACGGGGCGATGCCGGGGTCGTCATGGGCCCGGATCTCCACCACCAGCCGATGGCCACGTGCCAGCACCACGCTCGTCGGCCAGATCTCCACGTCGACCAGCACCGGCTCGCCCGGTGTCACCGGCGCCAGGCCGACATGGGTGTGGACCGGCTGCCACGGCGTCGACGCGGCCTCGTCGAGCGCCCGGTGCGACAGCCGCAGCCAGCCGTAGGCCGCGGCGAGGTGGTGGGCGGTGGGGATCGCCCCCTGGTAGGTGACCTCCTCGCCGTCGGGGCCGAGGTTGCGCACCACCACGAACAGGTCCGCGTCCGGTGACGACGCCGACACCCACACGTGCAACGCCAGCGGCCCGGTCAGCTCGGTCTCGGACACGAACGGCGCGGTCGTGAACCGCACCGAGGTGCCCGTATCCGGGCCCTCGCCGGTCTCGTCGGGCGAGGCCCGGTACGAGACCGACCCGGCGTCCGAGGGAGGCTCCGCCCGCAGGGACCGGTCGGCGGCGTCGAGGTGCAGCCGGGTCCAGCGGGTGCGGGCCAGCGGCCACTCGTGCTCGTAGCGCCAGGCGTGGTCGTCACGGGACCGGCGGATGGCCAGCTTGACCGGCGGCTCCCGGGTGATCCCGGTGTCGACGTCCTTGAGCCACTGCTCCAGGAACCGGAGCTGCTCCAGCCGGCCGTCCAGGGCATAGAAGGGCGACATGTGGTCGCCGCAGTGGACCCGCAGCCGCTTGTGGACGGAGCCCGCGTGCCGGAAGCCCTCGATGTTGCCGCGCAGGTGCAGCCCGGCCCCGCCCCAGTTGCCCACCGACAGCAGCGGCGCCTCGATGGCTGCGAGGTCGGGGTTGCTGGTGTCATAGGGCGGGCCGTACTCCTCGGGCGGCAGCGGCACCTCCCGGGCCGCGTCACCCTGCTCCCGGGCCAGGTTGCTCGACCAGCGGCCGATGAACCCGCTGGAGAACATCCCGCCGTGGCGCTGGATGTCCCGGTAGGAGTCGACGGCGCCCTCCCACGGCACGATGGCGGCCAGCGACGGCGGCCGCAGCGCCGCCACCCGCCAGGCGTTGATGGCGAAGTACGAGATGCCCATCACCGCCACCCGCCCCGTGCTCCACGGCTGGGCGGCCGCCCACTCGATGCAGTCGTAGAAGTCCTGCGCCTCGCCCCGGCTCAGCATGGTCCGCGAGCCCGGCGAGTGGCCGGTGCCCCGGGCGTCGACCCGCACGACCGCGTAGCCCTGGGGCACCCACCACTCGGGGTTGACCGTCTCCCAGTGCATGAGCGGCCCCTGCTCCGCCATGGACGGGTACACCGCAGCGCCGCCGGGGTGGTCCCGGAAGTGCACGTCCTTGGCGTAGGGGCCCAGCGTCATGATGACCGGGACGGCTTGCCCGTCGTCGGGTCGGAAGACGTCGGCGGCCAGCTCGATGTCGTCCCGGACCGGGATGCGGACGTCCTTGGCCACCAGCACCCCCGGATAGGTGGCCGTCGAAGCTGCCGTCATGGCCGGAAACCCCCCTCGTCGCCCGCTCGCCACCGGGGCGAATCCTAGGGGGACCGGGCCGTACCCGGCGGGCGCACGGCGCGGCATGATCGCGGGATGGCGGTCAACCGGTCCTGAAGGCAGCCGCTTGACCAGGTGGGACGCCGTCCCCCTATTATCGGATCAGTTTAGAAAACTGTCCCGGGGGGCCGCATGCCCAACTATCTCGTCATCTCGGCCGACGGCCACGCCGGCCCGCCCGCGGACGTTTACCGCGACTACCTCGACCCCGAGTTCCGGGCCGCGTTCGACGCCCACCAGGAGCAGCTGGCGGCGGGCCGCATGGTCAACACCGCGTTCGTCGAGGAGTGGGACGAGGAGACCGGCGACGCCGAGATGAAGGCCGGCTACGACCCCGCCGTGCGCGACGCGGTGCTCGACCAGGAAGGCGTGGCCGCCGAGGTCCTGTTCCCCGACGCCGACGTGCTCGGCACCGGCCGCCTGGCCAGCTCGCCGTTCGGCTCCGGGCTCGGCTCCGGGGCCGGCGCCGACCCCGCCGCGGTCAAGGCCGGCGCCCGGGCTCACAACCGCTGGTTGGCCGACTTCTGCGCCACCAACCCCGACCGCCGCCTCGGGGTGGCGGTGGTGCCCATCACCGCCGGGGTCGACGACGCCGTGGCCGAGATACGGGAAGCGGCCGACCGGGGCCTGCGTGGCGTCCTGATCCCCACCCGCTGGTTCGACGCCCCCGCCTACATCGACGCCTGCTACGAGCCGGTGTGGTCTGCCTGCGAGGAGGCCGGCCTGGTCCTCCACACCCACTCCGGGGCGGGGCCCGCCGACTACGCGCTCGGCCCGGGGTTCATCTCGATCTACGCGGCCGAGGCCTGGTGGTGGGCGGCCCGACCGTTCTGGGTGCTGGTGCTGTCCGGCGTGTTCGAGCGCCATCCCGGCCTGCGCTACTCGATCGCCGAGAACGGCGCCTGGTGGGTGCCCGACATCGTCACCCGCATGAACGAGAAGTGGGAGGGAGCCCACAACACGCGCAAGTTCGGCGACGCCTTCCGCGTCGACCTGTCCATGCGGCCCGGGGAGTACGTGGACCGCAACTGCTTCTTCGCCGCCTCCACGCCGGGGGCGGACGAGATCGAGCGGCGCCACGCCATCGGGGTCGGCAACCTGATGTGGGGCAACGACCTGCCCCACCCGGAGGGCACCTACCCGCACACCCGCCATTGGATCGCCGAGCGGTTCCGGAACGTGCCGCCGGACGAGACGGCCCGCATCCTGGGCGGCACCGCCGCCGAGGTCTACGGCGTCGACCCCGCGGTGCTGGCGCGGCTGGTCGAGCGCATCGGTCCCGCCCCCGCCGACGTCCACGGGTGAGTGCCATGGACGACCTGGAGGGGAAGGTGGCGGTGGTGACCGGCGGCGCCGGGGGCATCGGGCGGGCGCTGGCCGTGCGGTTCGCGGCCGAGGGCATGCGCCTGGTGGTGGCGGACGTCGAGGAGGCCGCCCTCGACGCCACCGTGGCCGCGTTGAAGGCGAACGGTGTCGAGGTGATCGGCGTGGCCACCGACGTCACCTCGTTCGCGTCGGTGGAGGCCCTGGCCGAGGCGGCTTACGCGGCCTACGGCGCGGTCCACGTGCTGTGCAACAACGCCGGCGTCGGCCCGCCCGGCGGGCTGGTGTGGGAGACCACCCCCAACGACTGGCGCTGGACCTTCGGGGTCAACGTGTTCGGCGTCGCCCACGGCATCCAGGCGTTCGTGCCCCGCATGCTGGCGTCGCGGGAGGAGGGCATCGTCATCAACACGTCCTCGCCCGACGGGCCCATCGCCCCCCTGCCCCAGGCGTCGGTCTACGCCGCCACCAAGTGCGCGGTCACGTGCGTGACCGAGTGCCTGGCGGCCCAGCTGGACGCCGAGGGCGGCCGGGTGCGGGCTGCGGTCTTCTACCCCTCGGGCAAGGGCCTGCTCGACACCGGGCTGTGGACCTCCGACCGCAACCGCCCGCCCGAGCTGGCCCGGGAGCGGCCCCGTGAGACCCCGCCGCTGACCGTGGCCGAGCTGCGGGAACGGGGCGTGCCGGTCCAGCCGCTCGACGAGCTGGCGGACCTCGTCGTGGAAGGCATCCGGGACGGGCGCTTCGTGTTGATCCTGGACATGGAGCGTCACGCCGACGCGATGGCCGCCCGGGTCGCCAGACTGGCGGCGCTGGAGAACCCCACCGAGATCCACACGCTGGGCTGACACCCGAGCCGAGGGAGCGCGCCACCCGTGACCACCGCCGAGACTCTCGACCTGCGCTGCTCGACCCAGGCGCGCTCGCAGGCGGCCGATCCGCTCGGCACCGCGGTGCACGCGCCCGCGGTCCTGCTGGTCGAGGTCCCGCTGCCGTGGCCGGGCGATGTCGCCGACCACCCGGCGCTGACCGAGGTGGTCCTGGCTGCGACAGGCCTCGGGGCCCGGCTCCAAGCCCTGGTGCCCGACCCCGAGCGGGCCGCCCGGGGCGAGGCGCTGGTGGTGCTGCACACCTCGCCCGACGGATCATTCCGCGGCTACGAGCGCCACGCCGCGGTCGTCCCCGCCGACCGGCTGGCCGGCGCCCTGGCGCACCTGGCCCCCGCGCCCGCCACCGAGGTCCTGGTGTGCAGCCACGGCACCCGCGACCGCTGCTGCGGCGCGCTGGGGACGGCGCTGCACGGCGGCGCCCAGCCCCGGCCGGGCGTGCACCTGCGCCGGACCAGCCACCTCGGCGGCCACCGCTTCGCACCGACCGCGGTGCTGCTGCCGTCGGGCACGGCTTGGGCCTGGCTGGACGATGCCCTGCTCGGCGCCATCCTCGACCGCCGGATCTCGCCCGCGGCGCTGGCCGGCCACTACCGCGGCTCGCTGGCCATGCCCCACCCGGCGGTGCAGGTGGTGGAGGGCGCGGTGTTCGCGGCCGTCGGCTGGGACTGGCTCGACCAGGGCCGCGAGGGCCAGGTCGTGGCCCAGGACGGCGACCGCTGGACCGTCCGCCTGGACAGCACCGCGGGGACATGGCACGGCGTGGTCGAGCGCACCGGGACCGCGCCCCAGCCGGTCTGCGGCCAGCCCCTCGCGGCCGCCACCAAGTCGGACGACCACCTCCGCCTGGTGCTGCTGGAGCAGGACTAGGGCCTGTCCTGGGCGGACGCCTCCGCCAGGAAAGCGGCGATGGGCTCCCAGTCCTCGCCGTGGCCGAGGGCGATGCCGCACAGCACCGTCGTGATGCGGGTGTCGAACGGGGAGCGGCCGCGGTCGCCGATCTGCGCCACCAGCGCCCGCAGGTAAGGGAGATCGCCCGCCTCCATGCGCGCCACCACGGCCGGATGGGTGACGAGGAGGGGGCGGCCCGCCTCGCTCGCCTGCCGCTCCCGCAGGGTGGCGACGGCCGTGCCCAGGGAGCACGACGTGACCAGCTCGTAGGCGTCGTTGGCGTCGAGGATCGAGAACCCCTGGCGCACCAGCACGCCCAGGATCACGTCGACGTTGCCGGCGATGGCCTCGGCCGAGATGGCGCCCTCCAGGTACTGGGCCAGGAGCCCGGGCTGGGCCAGGAAGACGTCGCGGTTGTAGACCGCCCACTGGTACAGCCACACGGCCCAGTGCTGGCCGTGGTCCTGGGGGAGCGGCACCCGGGCGGCCGAGTACTCCGCCGCCACCCGCATCAGGTCGTCCTTGCTGGTGACGTGGTGGTACAGCGCGGCGATCGAGACGTCGAGGTGGTCGGCGACGGCCTTGAGCGTCAGGCCCTCCAGGCCGAGCTCGTGGGCGGCCTCGGCGATCATCTGGCGGTTGATGCGCGGCGGGCGTCCGACCTTAGGCCGCGGCTCGGAGGAGGCCGCCTCGACGTTCGCCATGCCCGGCACGGTACCGGGTCGAGCGCTTGCCGACGCCTACCGGATATGGAATTGTCTATAACGAGTAAAAAACTCCTGACCTGCCGGAGAGGCGGAGATCAGCCATGGCCGACGTGACTGACGACGTTGCCCTCGGGCAGCTGACAGCGACATCCGCCAACGAAGACAACGGGGGGCTTCCCGCGGGGCTGCCGATGCCCCGGGATCCCGGCCTGCTGAGCGACCTCGGCCGCCGGCAGCGGGTCACGCGCTTCGACGAGCCGCGCTACCCGTTCGGCATCCCCAACGGCTGGTTCGTGGTGGCGACCTCGGCCGAGCTCGCTCCCGGCGAAGTGCGGGCGCTGCGCTACTTCGACCGCGACCTGGTGCTCTACCGCACCGCCGACGGCCGGCCCCGGCTCATGGACGCCCACTGCCCGCACCTCGGCGCCCACCTGGCCGTGGGCGGCCGGGTCGAGGACGACTGCATCCGCTGCCCGTTCCACGGCTGGCGCTTCGACGGCGAGACCGGCACGTGCGTGGAGATCCCCTACGGCGACCTGCCCCGCATCCCGCCCAAGGCCCACACCCGCTCCTACCCGACGCTGGAACGGAACCACATGGTGTGGGCCTGGTACCACGCCCGCGCCGGCGAGCCGTTCTACGACGTGCCCGAGGTCCCCGAGTTCGCGGACGGGGACTGGCTGCCCATCGTGGTGCGGGACTTCGAGATCCGGGTCGCGGCCCAGGACATGGCGGAGAACAACGTCGACTTCGCCCACTTCCGCTACGTGCACGGCACCGACGCCATCCCCGAGGACAGCTTCGTCACCGACGGCACCTACAAGAAGGCGGTGGGCGGGAACGGCACGTTCGTGCGGGAGGGCTTCGGGCTCGGCCTCGGCGTGCTGCGCATCACCGGCTACGTCACCTTCCTGTCCTCCACCACGCCGCTCGACGCCGGCAACGTGCACGTGCGCTGGGTGTTCACCGCGCCGCGGGCCAACGGCGAGGAAGCCGCCGTGCAGGCCGCCGACTCGTTCTGCGCCGGGGTCTCGCAGGACATCCCCATCTGGGAGAACAAGGTCTACCGGGACCCGCCCATCGTCACGAAGACCGAGAAGCTCATCCTCGAGCACCGGCGCTGGGCGCAGCAGTTCTATTCGGACTGACCGCAACGGAGCGCCGATGACCAGCTGGCTGGGGCAGTACTGCATCAACGTGACCGACCTCGACCGGGCGGTCGACTTCTACACCGCGCTCGGGCTCAGCTGCACCAGCCGGACCGAGATCCCGAGGGCGGCGTTCGAGGCCATGGTCGAGAGCCCGGCCGGCGGGTCGAAGCTCCAGCTGGCCCACCAGAAGGACCAGTCGCCGCCCCTCGACCTCGGCACCGCGTTCTGGAAGCTGTACGTGAACACGCGGGACATCGACACCACCTTCGCCGCCGCCCGGGAGGCGGGTGCCGCCGTGGAGTCCTTCCCCGAGCGCATGGCGCGGTGGCCGGTGACGGTGGGCTTCGTGCGGGATCCCGACGGCTACCTGGTCGAGCTGGTCGAGCGTCATCCCTGGGGCGACGACATGCCGGGCGGGGACGTGTGGCTCGGCCAGTACTGCCTGAACGTCACCGACCTCGACGCGGCCGTGAGCTTCTACGAGCTCTTGGGCCTGACCTGCACCAGCCGCACCGACATCGGCCACGCGCAGGAGGCCATCGTGGAGGCTCCGGGCCGCGGATCGAAGCTCCAGCTGGCCCAGCAGACGGACCAGGACGGCCCGCTGCGGATGGGCTCGATGTGGAAGCTGTACGTGCACACCGACGACTGCGAGGGCCTGCACCGAACCGCGGTCGAGGCCGGTCACCCGTCATTGGTGGCCCCGACGCGGCTAGACCGCTGGCCTGTCACCATCGCCTTCGTAGGCGACCCCGACGGCTACCAGGTCGAGCTGGTCCAGCGCCACGCCGATTGATCCTGGGCCACCACCAACGAGAGGACACCCGTGATCCGCTTCTCCGTGTTCTACGCGGCCGGCGAAGGCGACACCTTCGACCACGACTACTACCGCGACACCCACGTCCCGCTGTGCGTGTCCACCTGGAGCCCGGAACGGGCCGAGATCGACCGGGGCGTCGACGGCCCGTACGTGGCCGCCGTCCACTTCGTCTTCCCCTCGGCCGATGCCATGCAGGCCGCCCTGGCCCAGGACGACACCGCCGCGGTCCTGGCCGACGTGGCCAACTACACGACCATCACCCCGGTGACCCAGATCAGCGAGATCCAGGACTGAACGGTCGTATTAGCAGCCAACACGGTGGGTGCACTTGACGTCACACTCATCTGATGGTCGACTAATGTGTACCTGCGGGTAACCACAAACGAATTCTGGATCAAGCGAGTTCTGGATCAAGGTCTCTGGATCGTCTGCGCTGCGCCGGACCGAGTCCCGCTACTGGGGAGCGAGTCGATGGCCGCTGAGCTGACGTGAGTCGGACCGGGCGCCACTTCCGTGGGGGCGCCCGGTCCGGCCGCCCACCCGCTCGGGCGACTCAGCCCCACGACCCGCCGCTGAGGCAGAACTCGTTGCCCTCCGGGTCCCGGAGGACCACGTTGCGGTAGCGCTCGGCCACGCGGGCGGGAACTCCTCCTCCCAGGCCACGGTGGCGCCCAGGGCCTCCAGCCGGGCGATCTCGGCGTCGAGGGCGTCGAGCGGGCCCGCGGTGAGGCCCAGGTGCATGCGGTTCTTCACCGTCTTGGGCTCGGGGACGCGGATGCACTCGAGGTAGGTGCCGCCGTCCGGGGGGCCGCAGATGGCGCCGCTGCCGTCCGGGGCCGCCGCTACGCCGCCCCAGCCGAGGGCCGCGTTCCAGAACTCGGCCACCCGGGCGGGGTCGGCGCAATCGAGCGTGACGCAGATGATGTCCACGCCGCGAGTCTCGACCAGTCGGAGCGGCTGCGACCGGCTTGCCGAAAATTAGAACACGTTCTAGTGTGCCTGGCGTGCGCGGCGATGAGTACACCATGCTCGTGGGGGCCGACCGGGTGGCCGGCGGTCGAGGCTCGTATGCCGTCGTCAACCCTGCCACCGAGCAGGAGGTCGGTCAGGCCCCGGAGGCGTCGGTAGACCAGGTCGCAGCGTCAGCCGCGGCTGCGGCCGAGGCCTTCCCGGCGTGGAGCCGGACCCGGCCCGACGAGCGGGCAGCCCTGCTGGGTCGCCTCGCCGACCTGCTGGCCACCCAGGCTCCCGAGCTGGTCCCGCTGGTCCAGGCCGAGACAGGGGCCACCCAGCGCGTCGCGAGCACGATGCAGGTCCCGCAGACGATCGACCGGTTCCGCCGCTACGCCCGCGGCGCCACCGAGCCGCTCGCGCTGCCGCTGACGCCCACCGAGATGCCGTCCACGGCCCTCGCGCCCGGAGGTCTCCTCGGCGCGGTCGTGGAGCGCCGCCCGGTGGGCGTCGTGGCCTGCATCACGCCCTACAACTTCCCGCTGGTCAACATGGCGGGAAAGGTGGGGCCGGCCCTCGCCATGGGCAACACGGTGGTGGTGAAGCCCGCGCCTCAGGACCCCCTGGCGGTGCTGCGGTTCGCCGACGCCGTGGTCGAGGCGGGGTTCCCGCCCGGTGTCGTCAACATCGTCACCGGCAGCGGGGCGGAGGTGGGCGAGGCTCTGGTGGCGTCGCCGCACGTGGACATGACCAGCTTCACCGGCTCGACGGCTGTGGGCCGCCGGATCGGTGAGGTGGCAGGACGCTCCATGAAGCGCCTGCTGCTCGAGCTGGGCGGGAAGGGCGCCGGCGTGGTCTTCGACGACGCCGACGTGTCCACGGTGGTCGGCGCCATCACCAGCACCTGGGCGTTCCACTCCGGGCAGATCTGCACCGCGCCCACCCGGGTGCTGGCCCAGCGCGGCATCCACGACCAGATCGTCGCCGGGCTGCAGGCCGCGGCGGGCCGGCTCAAGGTGGGCGACCCTCTGGCCCCGGACACGGTGGTAGGCCCGGTCATCTCCGCGGCCCAGCGCGACCGGGTCGAGGCGCACGTCCGCTCGGGTGTCGACGAGGGCGCCACCCTGCTGGCCGGCGGCACCCGGCCCGACGTCTCGCCGGGGTTCTACGTCGCCCCCACCCTGCTGGTCGACGCCAAGCCCAGCATGCGAGTGGTCCAGGAGGAGATCTTCGGGCCCGTGGTGGTCGTCCTGGCCTTCGACGACGAGGACGAGGCGGTGGCGCTGGCCAACGGCACCGAGTTCGGGCTCAACGACTACGTCTTCACCGCCGACACCGCACGCGGCCTGCGGGTCGCTCGCCAGCTCCGCTCGGGCAGCGTGGCCATCAACACCGCCCAGCAGAGCCCCGAGGCGGCGTTCGGCGGCTTCAAGCAGTCCGGCGTGGGTCGTGACCGGGGCAGCTTCGCCCTCCACGCCTACAGCGAGCTGCAGTCCATCGTGTGGCCGGGGTGACGTGAGGGAGCGCAAGCGAGTGAACCAGAGACACAGTGCGTTACTCGCCGCTGTGCGGCGATCGCTCACCGGCGGGCCGCAGGCACGCAGGGGAGTGACGAAGTGAAGGGCATCGTCTGGACGGGGAAGCTGGAGGTCCGGGACGACGTGGCCGTGCGCGCGCCCGGGCAGGGCGAGGTGCGGGTGCGCATCTCGCACGCCGGGCTGTGCCACAGCGACGTGTCGGTGATCGACGGCACCATCCCGTTCCCCACCCCGGTGGTCCTCGGCCACGAGGGCGCGGGCGTGGTCGAGGAGGTCGGCGACGCCGTCACCAAGGTCGAGGTGGGCGACCACGTGGTGCTCACCACCCTTGGCAACTGCGGCCGCTGCGCGGCGTGCGACCGGGGCCAGCCCACCCACTGCCGCGACACCATGGGCCGCCTGTCCCGGCCGTTCACCGTGGGCGGGGAGAAGGCGTTCAGCTTCGCCAACACCGGGGTGTTCACCGAGCAGGTCGTGGTGAACGAGACCCAGGCCGTGGTCATAGACCCCGAGGTCCCGCTCAGCGCCGCCTGCCTCATCGGCTGCGCGGTGGTGACCGGAGCCGGCGCCGTCCTCAACCGGGCGCGGGTCCGGCCCGGCCAGTCCGTGGTGGTCATCGGGGCGGGCGGGATCGGCCAGTCCGCCATCCAGGCCGCCCGCATCGCCGCCGCCGGGCGCATCGTGGTGGTCGACGCCAACCCGGCCAAGGAGGCCGTGGCCCGCCGCTTCGGAGCCACCGACTTCGTGGACGCCGGCGCGACCGACGACACCGTGGCCGCCATCAAGGACCTGGGCCTGCCACTCGGCGCCGATCACGTCTTCGAGTGCGTGGGCCACCCCGCACTGATCCGCCAGGGCATCGCCCTGCTCGACTGGGGCGGGACGTTGACCCTGCTGGGCGTGCCCAAGCTGGGCACCGAGGCCGCCTTCGTGGTCAACGACCTCTACAACGACAAAGCCATCCTCGGGTGCCGCTACGGCTCCACCCGGCCGCACCACGACATCCCGCTGCTCGTCTCGTTCTACCGGGACGGCCGGCTGCTGCTCGACGAGATGGTCAGCCAGATCTACCCACTCGACCAGATCACCCAGGCGCTCGACGACCTCGAGCACGGCAAGCTCAACCGGGGCGTGCTCGCGGTGACGTCGGCCGGCTGACGACCGAGACCAAGGAGACAACGCGATGGAGTTCGGCGTCTTCGCCCAGCTGTTCGTGCCGAAGTTCGAGCGCGACCGCGACCCGCAGGCGGAGCACAAGCGGATCCTGCGCAACATCGAGATCGCCAAGACCGCGGATCGCAACGCCTTCAAGTACGTGTGGTGC
>JBKPRV010000332.1:0-9719 GCA_046734715.1 Actinomycetota bacterium
CACTGGGAGCGATGCCGCCGTCGCTGAGGCCGGGGGCGCCACCGAGAGTGGGGTCGCTGAGGCCGACAGAGGCGAGGTCGAGGGTTCAGAGGCCGGGGCTGGGGCGTCGGCCAATGGGGGGTCGGCCGACGGGAGCGCCCACGCCGCGCAGGCGTCGGGCGAATAGCGACCAGCTAGCGGGGCCGCGACTAGCGAGCGAATAGGGAGCGACGAGCTAGCGACCAGCTAGCGCGGGCGGGGGGCGAGTACCGACTCTGCGTCGCCGCGGCCGCGGTAGGCGCCCGTGGTGGCGTCTTCGTCCCAGCGGGAGCCGCAGCCCTGGCAGGTGCACGAGTCCAGTCGCAGGGACCCGATGAACAGACGGTCGACCTCGTACGCCCCGCAGAAGGGACACTGCATGTGCCCTGTGGAGTCGTCCATGTCCCTGTCGCCGTCCCCTTGTCGAATCCTGGCAGTTCCCCTGCCACCTGCGCTCATGTGGTTCGACCGTCTCACCATAGCGAACGTTTCCTCCGATCTTGGCCCGAAACTCACGCTGGGTGGGTGATGCCTGGTCACGGGGTCGCGCTTTTCTTGCAGTCCATGTGCGATCTCCTAGGGTGTCGGGATGGCCGTCGAATTCGAACAGCGGGGACCGTTCGCGATCGTCAAGATCAACCGTCCCGAGGCGCGCAACGCCGTCAACCCGGCCGTTGCGCAGGGCATCGAGGACGCCGTCGATCGGATCGAGTCCGACGACAGCATCTGGGTGGGCATCCTCACCGGGGAGCCGCCCGTGTTCTGCGCCGGGGCCGACCTCAAGGAGATCAACTCCGGGAACGCGGCCGGGCTGGCCACCGCCCGGGGTGGGTTCGGGGGCATCGTCACCCGGGAGCGGACCAAGCCCGTGATCGCCGCGGTCGACGGACCCGCCCTCGCCGGGGGGACCGAGATCGTGCTGTCGTGCGACCTGGTCGTGGCGTCCACCACCGCCACGTTCGGGATCCCCGAGGTCAAGCGCTCGCTCGTGGCCGCCGCCGGGGGGCTGTTCCGGCTCGGGCGCAAGATCCCGTTCAACATCGCCATGGAGCTGGCCCTGACGGGAGACCCCATCTCCGCCGAGCTGGCCCACCACCACGGCCTCGTCAACCGCCTGTGCGAGCCCGGAGAGGCGCTCGACGTCGCCACCGCCCTCGCCGAGCAGATCTGCGCCAACGCGCCCGTGGCCGTGCGGGAGTCTCGCCGGGTCGTGCTCGAGGCCACCCACGCGCCCGACGAGGTGGGCTGGAAGCTGTCGGCCGAAGGCATGGCCGCGGCCATGCGCAGCGAGGACTTCCGCGAGGGCCTCACCGCCTTCATCGAGAAGCGCCCACCGCGCTGGCTAGGCCGCTGACCGCGGCTTTCCGGGGCCGGGCCGCCAGTAGTCTCGGTGCATGTCGATCACGCCGACGCGCTGGGAATACCGGACCTACTCGGTCTTCTTGCAGAAGGGCGAAACCTGGCTGGCCGGGCTGAACAAGCTGGGCGAGGAGGGCTGGGAGGTCACCGACGACATCACCCTGTTCTCCCAGGGTGGCGGCACGGAGAGCCCCACGCTGCTGCTCAAGCGCCCGAAGCGCTGACCGACCCCGGACTGCCGGGGCCGCCGTGCGAGGTCGGGATCACCCGGTGGTCCACCAGGAACTCGGCCAGTCCCGGGACCAGATCGTGGGTGGCCACCTCCCCCAGAGGCACCCAGGCAAGGGCGGAAGCGTCATCGCCCGCCACGGCCGCGCCTCTCGGGTCGGGGTCCAGCAGCTCCACCCGGAAGTCGAGGATCACGTAGTGGTGCTCCGGGCCGATCCGCTCGGCCCAGCCCACCAGGTCGCCGCAGCGGACCCGCAGGCCGGTCTCCTCGGCCAGCTCCCGGACGACCGCCTCGCGTAGCCGCTCGCCGGGCTCCACCCGGCCACCGGGGACCGCCCACCGCCCGCCGTCCGGCCGGTCGCCGGCCCGCTCGACCAGCAGCAGGCAGCCGTCGTGCACGGCGACCGCACTCACCGCGAGCACCGGGGCTGGGCTCACCCGAGGGGCTTGTGGACCACGATGGCGCGGGCGACGAGGCCGAACGACTCGAAGAAGTTCTTCGTCGCCCGGTCGCCGGGCAGGGCCAGGCTGTCCACCCCGAAGCAGCCCTGGTCCCGGGCCCAGGCCAGCACGTGGTCCATCAGGGCCTCGCCCACACCGACGGCACGGGCGCCGGGGTCGACGTAGATGTCCTCCACCACGCCCAACAGCCCACCGTCCGCCAGCCGCTCGGCGCGGGCCACGGCGTAGCCGATCGCCGTGCCGTCCAGCGTGCCCACCACCACTTCGTGGTCGGGCGCAGCCAGGGCCGAGCGCAGCGCCTCGGCCAGGTCGCCCTGGCGCCGCTCGCGCCGCCACCAGACCACCCCGCCCTTCTGGTTCCGCAGCTCGGCGGCCGCGGCTTCGGCCAGGGGCAACAGGGCCGGGATGTCGTCGAGGCCGGCGGTGCGGGCCGCCTCGTGGGGGGCGGGGATGGCGCTCACTCCTGGAGCTGGGCCACCTTGTTGAGGATCGTCTTGCGCCCCCGGTGCGCGGCCTCATACTCCCGGACCGCCTCCAGCTCCTCGGCGCTCAGGCCCTCCAGCCGTGTGACCACCTGCGATGCCGACAGGCTGTCGTAGCCGGGGATGGCCAGGTCCGCGACCGCGGGACCGGCCGGTGCGTCGCCGTTGCCGGCCACCGGCTCGAGCCCGCGGGTGACCGCGCGCGGGGGCGGCGATCCCGGCGATGCCGTCGCCGACCGGTCGCCCGGCGCCGGGGCCGCGTCCTCTTCGTCGGGCAGCAGCCCGAACATCTTGAGCAGGCCGACCGCCTGCTGCTCGACATCGCCGAACCGACGCCGCATCTCGGCCTCGCCGTGCTTGACCGCGAACTGGCCGAACAGGCGGGCGTTGTTGGCATGCACCCGCCCCTGCTCGGCGAGCTTGGGCAGGAGGTTGGGCGCCTCGAAGAACAGGCCGATCGGCGCGTACACGAACAGGTCGACCGCCCCCTCCACAAGCTGGTCGATCGGGGTCTTCTCGTCTTCGCTCATTGGCGCACCCTTCGGGCGGCGCGCAATGAGCGCTCGGCCCACGGGGCCGAGTAACGCACTGTGTTTCTGGTTCGCTCGACAAGCTCGCTCACGACCCGATCATCTCAGACATAGCCCACGCGGAGCATCTCGAGCATCTCTGCGACGCTCACACGCAGTCCACGCAGAGCATCAGGTCCTCGTCCGCCAGCTGCCGGCGGTGCTTGACCAGGAAGCACGACTGGCACACGAACTCGTCGGCCTTCTTGGGCTGGATGCGCCCGGTGCCGTCGCCCCGGTCGTCCGGCTCCGCCGCCTCGTCCTCGTCGTCGTCCTCGTCCTCGGGCTGGGCCGCGATGCGGTCCTTGAGGATGGCGTCGAGGTCGGCCTCGACGTCGTCGGGATCGACCTCCTCGTCGTCGTCCTCTTCCTCGTCTTCCTCACCGCCGCGCTTGGTCTTGGTGGCCGTGGCCGTGGCCTTGGGAGCGGGGGCGGCCACCACGTCCAGGTCGACCTCGACCTCGTCCTCGTCGCTGTCGCTGACGTCGTCGTCATCAACGAAGTCGTCGTCGAACGAGTCCTCCGCGTCCGGCTCGTCCTCCAGGTCTTCCGACAGCTCTTCGGGCTCCTCGATGAATTCGTCATCGAGGTCGTTCGCCTCGAACTCTTCGTTGTCGGTCATCTCGTCGTCAGCCATCGGGTCCCTTCGCGGGTGGGCCTAGCGCGCCGGATCATAGGCACGCGGTACACCTCGTCACCTCAGCGGCGTGCAAAGGCGGTCAGGGTAGCGACCCGTGCCCTCACCGCGGCGTGGCACCGGCCACTTTTCGGAGATCAGCGGGGAAGACGGCGAGCCTCGGCGCGGCGCTCGGCCGCGAGGCGCTCCAGCTGCGGCTCCGGGCTGTGGTCGACGAAGCTCATGGCTTCGGCCACGGCCCGGTGGCCGGCCTGCTCGGCGATGAGCCGATGCATCTCCTGGGCCACCGCCCGGTAGGCCGGATGCCCCTGCGGCGCGCTGCGGAGCTCCAGCAGGTGCATGGCCTCGCGGGCGTTCATCTGCAGGACGAAGCGCACCCGGTAGGCCAGCGCCACCCCGTACGGCGCCTGGGCCGGGAAGCGCTCCGCCAGCGCCTCGTACAGGTCCGCCGAGCGGGCCATGGTCTCGTCGAACGTCTCGCCGACGCCGGCGTCGTCGACCGCCGAGGGTCGGGTGTAACCGTGGCGGGGTGACAGCGGCTGCCATTCGACGGTGAGCATCCGGTGGCGCTGCAGGTCGCGGAAGGCGCCGTAGTCGGCGAGCACGTCGAATCGGTAGTCGGTGCGCTCGAAGGCCCGGCCGGGCCGCTGGCGCCGGTTGGTGCGGTCGCCCACGTACGCCCGCACCACCTCCAGCCGCTCGGCCAGCGTCATGTCCCGCACCCTGCGCTCGATCTCCGCCTCGAGCCGGTCGGTGTAGGCGTAGAGCATGGCCGCCACCAGCTTGACCTCGCCGTCGGGGTCGAAGTCGACCAGCTCGACCCGGGGCCCGCCCTCGGCCTCCACTTCTCCCGGCGGGAACAGCCGGGCCGCGATCTCGTCGGTGGCGGTGCGGGTGGTGGCCAGGTAGGTGCTGGCGGCCACGCCGCGGTCGTTGACGTCCACCCGCTTGAGAAAGCTGGGGATGACCTTGCGCAGCTCGCCCAGCATGAGGTCGGCATAGCTGCGGGCCTCGGGCAGCGGGTGGGCCCGCATGCGCAGCAGCAGCGCCTCGTAGGCCTGGCCGGTGCCGTAGATGCCCACGTTGGACAGGGCGGCCGCGGGCAGGGCGCCGCGGACGGAGTCGAGCGCCTTGGCCTTGAGCGCCTGGCGGTGGACGAAGTCGCTGTCGCCCGCCTGGCGGGGGAAGCGCTCGCGGAAGTAGTCGAGCATGACCTCGGCCATGGACGCATAGGTGTCGAACATGCGGTCGAGGTCGCCCACGTAGCGCAGACCCAGCGGGCTGCCCAGCACCTCGGGGTCGCGGTGGTAGCGGTAGCGGCCACCCAGCCGGGAGTCGTAGGCGATGTAGCGGGTGGACTGCTCGAGGTAGGCCATGAGCCGCCCCCACTCGAGCACCTTGGTGAGCAGGTTCGAGGCCTGCTCGCACGCCAGGTGGACGCCGCCGAGCTGGGCGACCGAGTCGTCGCCGTACTCGAAGAAGACCCGGTCGTAGAGCTCCTCGGCCCGCTGCAGGCCGACCGTGGCGTCCACGCTGGCGTCGCCTGCGATGTCGAGGTCGCCCACGAACTCGTCGAGGAACAGCCGCCGCAGGCTCTTGGGCGAGCGGGAGTAGCGGGCGAACAGCGCCCCCTTGACCACCTCGGGCAGGTTGACCAGGGCGAACACCGGGCCGTCGAGATTGGTGAAGTAGCGCCGCAGGACGTCGGCCTCGGCGGGGGTGAAGTCCTCGCTCACGTAGACCGTCATAGGGAGCACGATCGTACGTCGGGGCCTTCCCGAGTCCGGGGATGCTCGCCGCGGGCCGAGACCCCCGTCACGCGCCCCCGGCGACGGCCACCGACCGGCCCGCGACCGCCTCCCGCCACTCGCCCTGCGCCCGCTCGACCAGCCCGCCGTCGAGCCACAGGTCGGCGACCGTGAAGGCCAGGGCCTTGGCTCCGTCGAGCACGGCGGCGTCGCCCTCGGGCCCACCCGAGAACCCGGTGAAGGCCGGCGTGTGGATGGGCACGCCGGGCGGCGCCACCCGGATCATGGGGTGGATCGACGGCACCACGTAGCTGACGTTGCCCATGTCGGTGCTGCCCACCACGCGGGCCTGCGGGGACGGGGCCCGCACGATCCGGCCCAGCGCCTCGGCATTGGCTCGGTAGCGCTCGCCGATGGCCTGGCTGTCGATCATGTCGGCGTACACCGGGTCGATCCACTCGAGGTCCATCTCGCACCCGGCAGCCTGGGCCCCGGCCTCCAGGCAGGCCACGAACCGGGTCTTGAGCACCTCGAGGCCCGCCACCGTGGGCGAGCGCACGATCCACTCCATGCGGGCGAAGGCAGGCACGATGTTGGGCTTGTCGCCCCCGTCGGTGATGATCCCGTGCATGCGCTCCCCCGCCTCGATGTGCTGGCGCAGCGCGGCGACGTTCAGGTAGCCGAGCACGGCGGCGTCGAGCGCGTTGCGGCCCCGGTGCGGGAAGGCCGCGGCGTGGGCCGCCTCCCCTGTGTAGGTCACATGGGCCTGCTGCAGGGCCACGACGTCCATGGCCATGAGGTCCGCGTCCGCGGGGTGGACCATGAGGGCGGCATCGACGCCCTCGAAGGTGCCGCCGTCGATGAGACGTACCTTGCCCCCGCCGCCCTCTTCGGCCGGGGTGCCCACCACCAGGACCTGGCCGCCCAGCTCCTCGGCCAGCGCCGCCGCCGCGAGGCCCGCCCCGAGGCCGGCGGCGGCGATGACGTTGTGCCCGCAGGCGTGGCCGATGCCGGGCAGGGCGTCGTACTCGCACACCACCGCCACCACCGGTCCCGTGCCGCCGGCTCGCGCCTCGAACGCGGTCTCGACTCCCCGAGCCGCTCGGGTCACGGCCAGCCCGGCGTCCTCCAGTACCCCGGTCAGAAGGTCGTGGGCGAAGCGCTCCTCGTAGCCCAGCTCGGGCTGGGCGTGGATGCGGCGCGACACGTCGAGCAGCACGTCGGCCCGCCCGTCGACCTCGGCCGCCAGGCGGGACTTGGCGTCGGACAGGGGCGTGTGGTCCATCGGGCCACGCTAATGGCCCCCGGTCAGAGCGGGAAGAACGCCCCGCCGCCACCCTCCTCGGCGATGCGTTCGACCTCGGCGTCGAGGTCGAACGGCTGGAGCGAGGCCACCATGGCGGGCAGGTCGTCTTCGTAGGTGGTGTCGAACTGGACCACCGTGGTGTCCACCTGCACCTCCAGCAGGCCGTCCACCTCGCGCACGAGCGCCGGGCCGTAGTCCCCGACCGCGAACGGGGTGTCGTCGTAGGCGAGGGCGCAGTCGAGCGGCAGGAGGTAGACGTCCAGCCAGTCGTCGCTCTCCAGCCACTCGTCGAAGGCCGCCTCGTCGTCGGGCGGCGGGCCGTAGGTCAGGTCGATCTGGTCGCAGCCCTCGGGCGACTCGTCGCCGGAGTAGGCGTAGATGTCGGTGAGGACCAACCCGTCGGGGACCACCGTGGGCCACACGATGGGGCTCAGGCCGTCCGCGGCCTCCGCCACCGCCTCCTCGTCGATCCACGGGGTCTCGTCGATCTCGCCCTCGGGCACGTCCACGGTGATGTCGGCGCCCCAGTCGGCGAAGCTGATCTCGTTGACGTGGCGGGCGTGGCGGCCTTCGACCGTCAGCCGCAACGCCTTGGGCCGGAAGTGGTCGCCGAGCACTATCTCGAACACACCGTCGGGCGCCGCCCCCGGGAAGCTCGCGTCGAGGTAGGCGGGCGGGTGCCGGACCCCCCGCAGCCGCACCTCGCCCTCGGCGAAGCTCACGACCTCGACGTCGGTCAGATCGCCGATCGCCTCCACCAGACCGGCGGGCAGCGGGACCAGGGTGGTGCCGGCCAGGCCGGCCGCCTCGGAGAAGTCGCCCAGGTACAGGGCCCCCAGCGCGGTGACGAAGAAGTCCTCCTCTTCCTCCGGGGGCATGTCATCCAGCATGAAGTCGTCGATCCCGGCGTCGCTCATCTGCTCGGTCGGGAGCAGCTCCCAGGGCTCGTCCGCCAAGGCGTCCTCGTCGACCTCGGCGCGGAAGTAGAGATCGCCGTCGACGGCCACGATCTCGTTGTAGTAGTCCCCCGAGTCGGCCCGTGCCCGCCAGTCGGATCCGGCGACCTCGGCTTCGGTCACCACGCGGAACGAGAGGTCGCTGCCACCGCCATCGGAGTCGCCCGACGAGGTGCTGTCGGTGGCCGTCGAGCGCAGGCGGAAGCTGCCCGCCTCGAGCATCGCGTCCTGCACGCGCTCCAGCGCTTGGTTTGCGTTGGAGCCACCGTGGCTGTCCGAGCCGGCCACCAGGACCGCGGCGGCCACGAGGGCGACCACCGCCACCCCGCCGACCACCCACAGGGGCCATGAGGCCCCGCCACGCGAGGGCCGCGCAGGTGGCGGAGGTGGCGGAGGCACCGTCATCTGCTCCATCTGCCCAGCTCCTTGCACCTGACCGATCGCTCCGACTGTAGCTCGCTACTCTCCGTGTCGAAGCACGACTTTGCCCAGCTGCTCGCCCCGCTCCAGGCGTTCGAGCGCCTGCGGGTAGTCGGCCCGGGCGAAGACTTCGTCCACCTGGACGTGCAGGCCTTGGCCCACCAGCCGGGTCACCTGGTCGAACTCCGGGTACGAGCCCATGGTCGACCCGATCACCTCGATCTGCTTGAAGAACAGCCGCGGCAGGTTGAGCTCGACCTTGGGCCCCGACGTGGCCCCACACACCACCAGGCGGCCGCCCGGGCGCAGCGCCCTGACCGAGCGGTCCCAGGTGGCGGGGCCCACGCTCTCGACCACCACGTCGGCCACCACCGGCCAGTCCGCCTCCGAGTCGAACGCGTCCGCGGCCCCGAGGGACACGGCGCGGCGGCGCTTGGCCTCGTCGCGGGAGGTGGCGTAGACGGTCGCCCCCAGCCTCAGGGCCAGGCCCAGGGCGGCGGTGCTGACACCCCCGCCGATGCCCACGATCAGCACGGTCTCCCCCACGCCCAGCCGAGCGCGACGCAGCATGCGCCACGCGGTGAGGGTGGCGAGCGGGTAGGCCGCGCACTCCTCCCACTCCCGGCCCGCGGGGCGGGGCACGATGTTGCGGGCGGGCACCACCACCCGATCGGCGTGGCCGCCCCAGCGCTGCTCGCCGAGGATCTGGAAGCCGGGGGCCAGCGGCGAGTCGATGCCCTGCGCCACGATCGCCTCGACCGGGGACACGGCCGGGTTGACCACTACCTCGTCGTCCGGCGCCACCCCGGTCACCTCGGAGCCCACCTTCACCACCACGCCGGCCACGTCGCAGCCGGGCACGTGCGGGAGGTGTGGTTTGGGCAGCCCGCGGGTGAGCCACAGGTCCATGTGGTTGAGGGCCGTGGCCACGGGACGGACGGCCACGTCGCCCGGGCCGACCGGCGGGTCGGCGATCTCGCCCTCCCGGTAGGTGCCGGGCGACTCGTCGAGGATCCAGGCGCGCATGGCCGCAGTGTCTAGACGATGCAGGTGAGGGCGTCGGACTCCAGGCGCAGCGACAGGTTGCGGGCCTCACCCACCGGCTCGCCGTCGAGCCACACCGGGGTGCGGTCCGCCAGCTCCAGCTGCACGGCGGGGCGCCGGGTCACGCAGATCCGCGGGTGGGGCACATGGCCGCCCGCGGGCAGGCGGCGCCGGGCCTTGAGCCGGTCGACGAGCGAGAGGTCGGCGGCCGCGTCGACCACGTCCAGCAGGCCGTCGCCCGGATGAGCCTGCGGGGCCACGTCCCACGACCCGAGGTACTGGGCGTTCATGGCCGCCACCACCCGGCCCCGCCACCACGAGCGGCGGACCACCAGGTGGGCCACGAACCAGAACTGGCGGCCGTCCACAAGCACCGAGCCGAGGTCGACGGGCACCTGGACCGCCTCGCCCCGCTCCCAGCGGCCGCGGTCGCCCCGCCCGCCCAGCGTGCGGCACAGGTCGCCGCCCGCCAGCGCCAGCGGGGGCGGGG
>JBKPRV010000333.1:0-11291 GCA_046734715.1 Actinomycetota bacterium
CGCGTGCGCCGTCCCAGAACCCCTGAACGCGATCTGCTCCGGCCACGTCCAGAGGATGGGGGGCGACCAGCGCGGTGCGGTCGTAGTCGACCGGCCAGAGCGCCGAGACCAGCGAGAGCCCGAGCCCCACGAGAAGCATCCCTCCCGCGGCGACACGCCAGCCTGGCGAGAGCAGCCGGCCGTCCGGGAACGCCATCAGCGTCACTCCGGCCAGCGCGATGGCCAGGGACAGCGGCCACACGCCCACCCAACCGATCCACTCGGCGCCCGGCAGCGGCCCGTCGTGGGAGCCGTACTGGCGACCGAAGAACATCGCCGCGTGGACGAGCCCGACCGCGACGAACAGCACGCCCTCGGGGTGGCGCGGTCGCATCCGGACGACGTAGAGCCCGACGGCGGTGAAGGACAGAGCCAGCAGGCCGTTGTGCGCATTGGCGGGGCGAAACCCGAGCCACCACCCCGAGCCGACGAGGCCGGCGACCACCAGCGCGATCAGCGCGATCGCTACTTCCCTCGTCGCCGACGGCGCGTCGTCGTGCGAGTCCTCCTCCACGGGCACCCTGAAATCGTCGCAACGGAGGACGCGGCGCGCATGAGGGTTCTCCCTGAGATGGAACAGGGCCAGCCCCGCTGCGCCACCCGGCCGCAGAGCGCATTGTCACCAGGCCTGCTCTGCAACCTCAGGGAGACGCGATGACAACCGTGGTCGAGGCCCACCCGAACACCCAGCGCACGAGGGCCGTGCGTCTTGCCGGACCGTCGCTGGTGCTCGGCGGCGTCGCCTTCTTCCTCGGCGGCGTGACCCACCCCAGCGACAGCGGCGAAGGCAACAAGGTCCAGCAGCTGCACGAGATGCTCGTCGACCCGAGCTGGTACCCCTCACACGCGCTGTCGCTCGCGGCGATGGCGTTCTTCGCCGTCGGCAGCTTCGCCCTACGGCAGCGACGCGACCTGAGCATGGGCATGGAGCGCCTCCTCCAGGTCGTGTTCGTGATCGCCTGCGTCGCCACGCTGGCCATGGCCGTCCATCTCTTCGCCGCCATCGGCGCGGACTCGCTCGCCGACGGGAAGCACTCGCTGGTGTCCCGCCTGCAGACCGTCAACGAAACCATCGTCGACACGGCCTGGGGCCTGGCCCTGGCCACACTGGCAGTAGCCGGAGGCCTGACCCGCACCGTCGGCAACCGGCTCACCATCCCGTTCGGTCTGGTCGGCGGCCTGGCATTCGCCCTTGCGTCGGCCACGATCGCCTTCGCCGACACCTTCGACTCGCTCTTCAAGCTCGGATCGCTGCTCTCGATCTGGGCGATCCTGGTCGGCTCGCTCGCGAGCCGCCGCCGCGAAGTCGAACCGGAGGCCGCCAGGCTCTGACTTGGCCTGCGGTCACACGGCGTAGAGATCGGACAAGACCGCAGCCAGGTCCTCGAGGTCGCGCTCGGGGTCCCGCAGCCGTAGCAGCCTCGGAAGGCGCTCGACATCTGAGCGCCGGCCAGTACGAGCGAGAAGCCGCCCCAAGGTCTCGAACTCGACGTCCAAGCGGGTGACGCCATCTCGGATCGAGCCTTCGATCATGATGTCGACGCAGCATGCTTCAGCCCATTGCGATCCGTCGTCGGTCAGGTGTGGGTAGCGGCCGACGTAGTCGCTCCCGCCTGCGCAGAAGATCACCGAGCAGGTCGGATCCTCTGGATCGCCCCGTTCCACGGCCCACTGACCCTCAGCGAACCCGGCGCGCACCACCACCGGCTCGACGTGAGTCTGGATCAAGGCCTGGAAGCGGCTGGCCGACACATGCCCAGTCTCGACGGCAGCCGCCTTGACCGCCATCCGACTTGACTTGCGCAGCCCGATCACGTGTGGCCGCTGGTCCCCCGGGACCTGTCACCTGCTATAGGTTCCTTGCTCCGGCCTCGACATGGACAGAGCCCAGCCGCGACTGCCTGACCAGGAGCTGCACCGCCGAGCTCGGGACAATCGAGGCGGGAGCGCGCCAGCATCGCCAGCACGCCCACCGCAGTCCGGAATCGCGGTGCTAGAGCCGAACGGCGAAGGACGGAGGGCTCGAAGGAAGCACCAGCCGCGGCGGCGCGCGCAGCGCCGCAAGCCACGCTCGCCGGGAAGGCGACGCGAACCGGGGATCAGGACGCCTCAGGGACCACCAGCCCCACGCGCGTGACAGCAACACGAGCGCCAGCGCGGCACCCACCAGCGGGCTTGACCATGTCGGGGAAGCTGGCGCGCCCTCGACCTCACGTGCCCGGTGTACCAGATCGACTAGAGGGAACTGCTCAGCGCGGGTGGTGTCCGAACGGCGGAGGCACTCCACCCGCCGCTAGGCCGAGGTCCTCGCTCACCGGCCGTGGGACACAGGCGACTGGGGAGCTTGTCGGACCCGCCGCGAAGTTGAAACGAAGACCGCCAAGCTCTGAGTTGCCGAAGTCGGCTCATGGAGTCAAGGGGCGCTGGTCCTCGGCCGCACGATCGCCCCTACAACGCAGACGATCGCCTCGCCGTCGGCGCAAGGACAATGACTTCGAAGTCATCGGGATCCGACACCAGGGCCTCGGTTTCGGTGCGCCTGGCCCACGCAGCGGGCCTGGCGCCACCTGCATCTTTGTCACGCCTGGGGCTGCCTGGAACGTGACATGACGTGTGGTGGTCAGGTCTCAGGGTCACTCGTTCGCTGGAGCTTGAAGACCCTGTCCAGACCGGCGTAGTGCAGCGTACGGAGCACGGGATCCGACGGATTGCGGATCACGAGGTCGAGCCCGGCGGCGTTCTGCGATTGCCACAACTCCATGAGCGCCCGTAGTCCCGATGAGTCCATGAAGGTCGTTCGTGACATGTCGACGATGACGTTCCGTCTGCCCGACGATGCGTCATCGAGCTTTCGCAGCACCTCGTCGTGCGTGGTCAGATCGATCTGTCCGCTCAGGTAGACCACCGCACTGTCATCGGCCTCGTTATTCATCACAAGGTCATCGCTGGTGGCGCGCACGACACACGCGGGGGTCAATGTGGGACATAGACGAATCTGGCGTCTCCCACGTCCGGGAGGCGCGGGAGACGCCAGATTCGGGGGCTTGAAGTACCGCGTTGGTCAACGGTGCTCAGTGGGCCTGCCGGCGGCTGAGACGACGTCCGCTGACTAGCAGCCCGGCGCCACCGATTACGAGTGCGCTGCCGATAAGGGTGAACAGTGCGCTACTGGCACCGCCGGTCCTGGGAAGCGCGCCGGTCGGCGACGATCGGCGCGGCACCACGGTGGACGTCCGACCCACGCCAGACGAGCCGGGCTGGATCGACACGGTCGTAGTCGGCTGACCACTCGTCGGCCGTACCGTGGTCGTCGTGCTGGCATGAGTGGTCGACGTCGTGGTCGGCCGGGTGGTGGTGGTCGTCGGCCGCACCGTGGTCGTCGTGCTGGGCGCGGTGGTCGACGTCGTGGTCGGCCGGGTGGTGGTGGTGGTGGTCGTCGGCCGCACCGTGGTCGACGTGCTGGGCGCGGTGGTCGACGTCGTGGTCGGCTGGGTGGTCGACGTGGTGGTCGGCTGGGTGGTCGTGGTCGTCGGCTTCACCGTGGTCGACGTGGTGGTCGGCTGGGTGGTCGACGTGGTGGTCGGCTGAGTGGTCGTGGTGGTCGGCTGGGTGGTCGTGGTCGTCGGCCGCACCGTGGTCGACGTGGTGGTCGGGTGCGTAGTGGTTGTCGTCGGCTTCACCGTCGTCGTCGTGCTGGCGTGGGTGGTCGACGTGGTAGTCGGATACGTGGTGGTTGTCGTCGGCTTCACCGTCGTCGTCGTGCTGGGGTACGTAGTCGTCGTCGAACAGGTGCATCCCGTGGTAGTCGTCGTCGTTGGGTATCCGCCACCGGCGCTTGCGCCCGTGGTCGGACCGACCAGGAGCAGGATCGCGCCAATTGACATACTGACCGCTCCCAGAATCGTTCGACGTCCCAGGGGCCCGACTGTGGCAACCAGCGGCGCCACAGTTCTCTCAATCCTTCGACGTGCGGACGCGCCAAAACCAGACATGCGAAATCATCCCTTCAGGTCACGGGGGCGACCTGCACGGTGGCCGCCACCCATCGCCGTCGCTATGTCTCCCCAAGACGTACGCAGTTCAACAAACATCTTGCGAGTTTGAGAAAGAACCTGGATATCTCCACGACTCGTGGCCCGTGCGAGACACTGCGTGCAGTCACACCGATCGTTCGCTCGCTACGTCCGTCTCGGCGCACTCAACGGATTCGCAGGGGTCATCAGGGATGACCGCCGCCGGACTCCGGCGCACCGGTCTGCTGGAAGGTAGCGGCGCCAGGTGTCGGCGAAGTCGCCAGCCTCGTAGCCCTTGGGGGTCGAGTCGCCGATCCGCAGAGTGCGGGACGAGATGCCGTACGGGCGGAGCTTGCGAGCGAGCCACGAGCTGCGGGCCTTGTCGGACTTGCCGTCGATCTGGTCAGCCCATGGAGTGTCGTCGAGCGCCGTGAGGCGGCCGAGCAGTTCGGCCGTCGCGAGGCGAGTGTCGGCGCCGAAGGCGGTGCGAACGTCTGCGAGGAGGCGGACGCCGGGCGACTGGTCCTCGCCGGCGGCCGCCACAAGCGCCGTGCACGCCGCCCTGGCGGTCGCCGGCCAGCGGCCCCGCCAGCCGCGTCGCCGATGGCCACCAGAGGCTCCCAGCAATCCGCCGGGCGGTCTGTGACGCCGGCCGGCAGCTCCGGCGCCTCGGGGATGCCGTCGCCATGGCGATCGACCCAGGCAGCGAGCCGGCGACGCAGCTGTTCGCCCTCGGGCCTGGTGATGCGCTCACGGTGCGCCCGGATGTCGTCCAGGTGGATGACGTCGGGGCTGTGGTCGCCCTCGGGCGGGCGGTCGGCGTTGGCGAACGGGTTCGGGGCGTCCTCCTCGCTGGCCCACCAGGCGAAGAACGGGCGGGCGTTGCGCCAGAGGATCGCGACCGTCTGCGGGGTCAGGGCGTCGCCTCGGCCGTCACGGCGGGAGCGGGACGTCAGGTGGTCCGTCCAGCGGTTCACGTCGTCGCGAGTCACCTTCGCCGGGTCGTCGAGGCCCTGGCCGAGCTGGAACCGCCAGAAGTCCTCGTACGACCGGCGGTAGGCACCGATGGTGCGCTGCGTCCGCCGGCGCCGGCGGAGCGAGCGGGCGTAGTCGCTCCACCAGTCTTCGAGGAAGTGGCCCAGGCCGCCGTTTCCGGGCCGAATCTGTTGCCCTGGACACGGTGTGCACCGTACGGACAGGGCCAGGCGGCCAGGACTACGTGGCTCTGACCAGGGCTTCCAGTGGGCCGGCGTGGATTCGAACCACGGTAGGCAATGCCGGCAGATTTACAGTCTGCTCCCTTTGGCCGCTCGGGCACCGACCCTGGAACGGAACACGCTAGCGCCTGCGCCGGACGGGTCACCACACTGAACCCGTGCTGGCCGGAAGGGCCGCCAGGATTACGTTGCGCCAGGGTGGCGTACCCGAACTTCCCGGACAAGCACGCGCTCGACTCGATCGCCGAGCCGGCGGCCGTCCACCGGTATTGGGTCGACCACGGCGTGCTCCCGGCCGAGCACGAGGCCCCCGACGGCGTCATCCTGCTGTATCAGGCGCCGTTGACCGACGCCGTGCTGGCGGGCCGGCTGGGCCCGGTGTCGCCCTTCGCGCCGGGCGCCATCTGCGGCTTCGGAGTCGGAGCGCCCGCGGCCACCATCATCATGGAGATGTTGGGGGTGCTCGGCGTCCGCCGCTTCGTGGGGGTGGGCACCGCCGACGCCCTGCAGCCCGACCTCGACACCGGCGCGGTGCTCGTATGCGACCGCGCCGTCCGGGACGAGGTCGCCTCCGCCTTCACCGTCAGCGACTCCCTTGCCGGGGGCGAGTGGTCGCCGCAGTTCAACGACCCTCGCGTGGCCGCCAGCCTGGCCCGGATGGTGCACGCTGCGGTGGCGACGCTCCGGGGGGCACAGGGTTAGCCTCGGGCCTCATGCCGACGTTCGACGTGGTCTCCGAGATCGACATGCAAGAGGTGCGCAACGCCGTCGACCAGGCCCGGCGCGAGGTCGCCAACCGCTACGACTTCAAGAACACCAACAGCAGCCTCGACCTGGGCGACACCGAGATCGTGCTGCGCAGCGTGAGCAAGGACCGGCTCACCGCCCTGCGCCAGGTGCTGGAGGAGAAGCTCGTCAAGCGCAAGGTCTCGCTCAAGGCCCTCGACTACCAGCGGGTCGAGGACGCGGCCGGCGGCACCGCCCGCCAGCACGTCACGCTGGTGGCTGGCATCTCCCGCGACAAGGCCACCACCATCAACAAGTTCATCAAGGCCCTGGGCATCAAGGGCGTGCAGACCCAGGTCCAGGGCGAGCAGCTGCGGGTGACGAGCAAGAAGCGCGACGACCTGCAGGTCACCATCCAGGCGCTGAAGGAGGAGGATTTCGGGATCCCCCTCCAGTTCAGCAACTTCCGGGACTAGGGCCTAGGCCCCGGCGCCGGTCACCAGGCCTGGCGCCACTCGCCGCTGCGCAGGCGGGTCACCCGGTCCTCGGTCGGCGGGTGGGTGCGCCACAGGTTGGCGAAGCGCATCTCGCGCCCGGTCAGCGGGTTGACGATGAAGGCCTGGGCGTGGGCCGGGTCGATGTCCATGGGGATCTGCTTTGCGCCGGCCTCCAGCTTCTGGAGCGCCCGGGCGAGGGGCTCGCCGTCCTCGATCAGGCGGGCGCCCGAGCGGTCGGCCTCGAACTCCCGGCTGCGGGTGAGCGCCATCTGCAGCAGCGTTGCCGCGAGTGGCGCCAGGATGGCGAGGGCGATCAGCACCAGCGGGTTGGAGTCGTCGTCGCGGCCACCGCCGAAGATGGCGGTGAACTGCAGGATGTTGGCGATCATGGTGATGCCGAGGGCGATGGCCGCGGCCACCGAGCCGATAAGGATGTCGCGGTTGCCGACGTGGCTGATCTCGTGTGCCAGCACGCCGCGCAGCTCGTTCCAGTCGAGGATGCGCAGGATGCCCTGTGTCACGGCGACGGCGGCATGGTCCTGGTTGCGGCCGGTGGCGAAGGCGTTGGGCTGCTCGGACGGCGTCACGTACAGCTTGGGCATGGGCATGCCCGCCTTCTGCGTGAGCTCACGCACGATGGCGTAGTACTCGGGCATCTCCTGCTCGGTCACGGGGACGGCCCGCGCCGCCTTGATGGCGATCGTGTCGCTCTTCCAGTAGGAGAATCCGACGATGGCGAAGCCGATCAGGCCGAAGATCAGGACGCCAGGTCCCTTGAACAGCAGGCCGCCGATGAGCATCAGCAGACCGCCGAGCCCGGCGAGCAGGACGAACGTCTTGAACGTGTTCTTCACGGCAGCAACGGTAGCGACGGTTCCTGAGAATGGGCTGAGTGCGGCCTGTGGGTCACGCGGCCCACGGTGAGCGGTAAATGTCGCGCGCGTCGGTGTGCCGCCGGCGGCCACCATGGGCCGGTGAGCGACATCCCGGGACCGCAGGTCGACCCCCGCGTGCTGGCCCGCTACGAGGCCTACGACAAGGACGCCCGCTTGTGGCAGCCGGGCCGCGGCGACCTGGTGCGGCTGCGCACCTGGGACATCTTCGACCGGTTCCTGCCGGCGGGCGGCCGGGTGCTCGACGTGGGCGGCGGTCCGGGCACCCACGCTGCCCACCTGGCCGACCGGGGCGACCACGTGACGCTGATCGATCCCGTCCCCCGCCACGTCGCCCAGGCCCATGCTCGGGCGCGGGCTCGGGCCGGCTCGGCGCCGTTCGCGGTCTGCCTCGGTGATGCCACCCGCCTGCCGGTGCGGTCGGCCAGCGTCGACGCCGTCGTGCTCATGGGGCCGCACTACCACCTCGTCGAGCGGGCCGACCGGCTGGTG
The DNA here is from genome assembly GCA_046734715.1 of Actinomycetota bacterium. GTDB lineage: Bacteria > Actinomycetota > Acidimicrobiia > Acidimicrobiales > VFJN01 > ZC4RG19. The sequence goes on from JBKPRV010000333.1 coordinate 7,878, forward strand.
GCGCTGGCCGAGGCCCGACGGGTCCTCCGCCCGGGCGGCCGGCTGCTGACGGAGGTCATCTCCCGCCACGCCTGGGCCCTCGACGCCACGGTCAAGGGCCTGACGGGGTCGCCCGAGGTGTGGGCCGATGTCGAGCACACCGTGGAGACGGGTTTGAGCCAGGACCCGGTGACGGCGGCGCCGGGATCGTTCTGGGCCTACTTCCACCGGCCGGACGAGCTGACCGTTGAGCTGGCCGTAGCCGGCTTCGAGGACGTGGCGCTGGTGGCGGTCGAGGGCTTTGCCTGGCTGCTGGGCGACCTGGAGCGGCGCATGTCCGAGCCCGAGCCCATCCTGGCGGCCGTGCGCCTGACCGAGCGCGAGCCGTCCATGCTGGGCTGCTCCGCTCACATCATGGGCGTCGCCCGGGCCTAGGGCCTAGTCGTAGTAGCCGGAGTGGATGTACACGCAGGGGATGCCCTCGGCGTGGAACATCGCCACGTTGCGCCGGTCGTCCTCGAAGGCCAGCCGCAGGTCGAAGCCGAAGTGGCGCAGCTCGTCGACCGAGGTGCGCTTGAACGAACGGGACGCCGAATAGTCCCCGTACTCGCGCATGATCAGCAGGTCCCAGCGCAGGCCGTAGCGGTCGAGCCAGGCCAGCGTCTGTGGCTGTACCCGCAGCGGCCTGGCCGTCAGCAGCACCACCCGGTGCTCGGCGTCGAGGACCTCCAGCAGCCGGGCCACCTCGTCGATGAGGGCGTCGTCCCCGCAGGCTTCGAAGAAGGCCTCCCAGTCCCGCTCCGGCCATTCCAGGAAGTGCTGGCGGCGGGACGCGTCGGAGAGCACGCCGTCCATGTCGAACACGACGGCGGGGCCGGGCTCGACCGGCCCGTCCCGCCAGCGCCAGTGCTCAGGGATGTCGACGGTACCCACGTCCCGTGACGCTACCGGCGCCGGCACCGTCCCCCGGGTTCACAGGACGAGCAGGTAGGAGACCTCGTCCACCCCCGGGAACGGGGTGTGCCGTCCGGGCGCGGCCCGCCACCCCCAGCGTTCGTACATGGAGCGGGCGCGCCCGTTGGCCTCCAGCACCCAGATGACAGCCACCCGGTAGCCGGCCCGGCGCAGATGGCCCAGCGCCTCGTCGTGCAGCCGACGGCCGATCCCCCGGCCCCAGTGGCCGGGATCGACGTAGAGGCGCACGATCTGGGCCCGGCTGCCCTCGTCCGGGTCGGGGATGGCGCCCACCGTGCCCACCACGGTCTGATCCGCGTTGGCCAGGCACGCCACCAGCACCAGCGTGTTGAACCCCTGGGCGACGATGGCGCGGCGGGTGCGGTCGGTGAGCCGCTCGAGCGTGGGCGCGGGCGCCTCGGGCGGGAAGATGCCGTCGTATCCGACGAGCGCGGCCCGTTGCCACACCGTGCCGATGGCGACGGCGTCGCGGGGCTCCGCGGGTCGGATGAGGACGTCCAGCCGGTCAGTCCTCCTGGGGTTGGGCCTCGGCCCGCTTGCGGATCTCCTCCACCACGGTCGGGTCGGCGAGCGTGGTGGTGTCGCCCAGGGCGCGGCCCTCGGCCACGTCGCGGAGCAGCCGTCGCATGATCTTGCCCGAGCGGGTCTTGGGCAGCTCGTCGGTGAAGATGATCATCTTCGGCCGGGCGGTAGGCCCGATCTTCTTGGCCACGTGGGCCCGCAGCTCCTCGCCCAGCTCGGGCGTGGGCTCGACGTTGCCGCGCACGGTCACGAAGGCGACGATCGCCTGCCCGCTCAGCGGGTCGTTGGCACCGCACACGGCGGACTCGGCCACCGCGGGGTGGTCCACCAGGGCGGACTCCACCTCCGTGGTGGAGATGCGGTGGCCGGACACGTTCATGACGTCGTCCACCCGGCCCAGCAACCAGAGGTAGTGGTCCTCGTCGACCTTGGCGCCGTCGCCGGCGAAGTAGCGGCCCTCGTAGCGGGACCAGTAGGTGTCCTGGTAGCGCTCGGGGTCGCCGTAGATGCCACGCAGCATCGACGGCCACGGCCGGGTGAGCGTGAGGTAGCCGCCGCCCCGCTCGACCCGGTTGCCGGCCTCGTCGACCACTTCCGCGCCGATGCCGGGCAGGGGGAACGTGGCCGAGCCCGGCTTGAGGGTGGTGGCCCCGGGCAGCGGGGCGATCATGATGGCGCCGGTCTCGGTCTGCCACCAGGTGTCCACGATGGGGCAGCGCCCGCCGCCGATGTGGGTGTGGTACCACATCCACGCCTCGGGGTTGATCGGCTCGCCCACCGAGCCGAGCAGGCGGAGCTTGGACAGGTCGTGGCGCTCGGGCTCCTGGTGGCCCCACTTCATGAAGGTGCGGATGGCCGTGGGCGCGGTGTAGAGGATGGTCACGCCGTAGCGCTCGGCGATGTCCCACAGGCGGTCCTTGCCCGGGGTGTCGGGCGTGCCCTCGTAGATGACGCTGGTGGCGCCGTTGGCCAGCGGCCCGTAGACGATGTAGCTGTGGCCGGTGACCCAGCCGATGTCGGCCGCACACCAGTAGACGTCGGACTCGGGCTTGAGATCGAACACGTAGCGGTGGGTGAAGCACACCTGCGTGAGGTAGCCGCCGGTGGTGTGCATGATGCCCTTCGGCTTGGCCGTGGTGCCCGAGGTGTAGAGGAGGTAGAGGAGGTCCTCGCTGTCCATGCGCTCGGGCTCGCTGGTGGCCTCGGCGCCGGCCATGAGGTCGTGGTACCAATGGTCGCGGCCCTCGGTCATGTCCACGCTGGCGCCGTCGGCCCCGGGGTGGCTGGACACCCGGTCGACCACCACCACGTGCTCGACGGTGGGAGCGCTGGCCAGGGCGACGTCGGCGATGGGCTTGAGCAGGTGGGCCTGGCCCCGGCGGAAGCCGCCGTCGGCGGTGATGAGGACCTTGCACTCGGCGTCGTTGATGCGGTCGGACAGCGAGTCGGCCGAGAAGCCGCCGAACACGACCGAGTGCGGCGCGCCGATGCGAGCGCACGCCAGCATGGCCACCGGCAGCTCGGGGATCATCGGCATGTAGATGGCGACCCGGTCGCCCCGGGCGACCCCGAGGCCGCGGAGGACGTTGGCGAACCGCTGCACCTCGCCGAGCAGGTCGGCGTAGGTGATCGTGCGGGTGTCGCCGGGCTCGCCTTCCCAGTGGTAGGCGACCTTGTCGCCTCGGCCGGCGTCGATGTGGCGGTCGAGGCAGTTGTAGGAGACGTTGAGCGTGCCGCCGACGAACCAGCGGGCGAAGGGCAGCTGCCAGTCGAGGATGGTGTGCCACTCGTCGTACCAGGTCACGAGGTCGGCGGCCTGGCGGGCCCAGAAGCCCTGCCAGTCGCGCTCGGCCTCGTCGTAGATCTCGGCGTCGACGATGTTGGCGTCGCGCTTGAAGCCCTCGGGCGGGGGGAAGGTGCGTTCCTCGACCAGGTAGT
>JBKPRV010000334.1:0-11817 GCA_046734715.1 Actinomycetota bacterium
CCCCTGGCGACCCCAGCGCGGCCGCCGCCACTGGCAGGACCGCCGCCGCCACCACCGAGCCGAGCGACACGGTCCGGCTCACGCCGACGGCCGCCGCGAACGCCACCGCCGCCACGCCCAGCGCCGCCGGTGCCACCACCAACGCCATGCCGGCCCCCGTGGCCACACCCTTGCCCCCGCGCCAGCCACGGGTGACGGGCAGCACGTGTCCCACCACCGCCGCCAGCCCGCAGGCGGCCGCCAGGCCCTGGCCGCCCGCCGCCCACCCGATGCCCGCCGCCAGCACGCCCTTGGCCAGGTCTCCGACCAGCGTGACCACCCCCGCCCGCCGTCCCGCGGTGCGGACCATGTTGGTGGCACCGGGGTTGCCCGAGCCCGAGCGGGTCGGATCCACCCCCTGGCGTCGCCCGACCAGCAGGGCGGTCGGGAACGTCCCGATGAGGTACGAGGCGGCCACCACGGCGGTCGCCACCCCGGGCGAAGCAGAGGCCACGAGCACCACGGTTCGATCGTAGGTGCAGTAGCCTTGGCACTCTCAAGCCGAGAGTGCCAGCCCCCGGAGCCACGATGCCCACCTACGAATATCGCTGCAGGGAGTGCGGCGAACTGCTCGAGGTCGTCCAGTCCTTCTCGGACGACCCGCTGACCGAGTGCCCCCGGTGCTCGGGTCCCCTGCGCAAGGTGTTCAACTCGGTAGGCATCTCGTTCAAGGGCAGCGGCTTCTACAAGAACGACAGCCGGTCCAAGTCCTCTTCGGCGTCCTCCTCCAAGAGCACGTCCTCGTCCGAGTCGAGCGCATCGAGCAGCTCCTCCTCCGACAACTCCGACAGCTCGTCCAGCTCGTCCTCCAGCGGCGAATCGTCGAGCAGCAAGACGCCGGCCGGCACGGCGTGACCGCCACCGCAGGGGGGAGCGGGGCCCGGGCAGACGTCGGGGTCTACGGCGGTTCGGGCCTTTACACGCTGCTCGACGACGTCGAAGAGGTAGAGCTGGACACCCCCTTCGGGCCGCCGTCGGCGCCGATCACGATCGGGGAGGTGGCGGGCCGGCGGGTGGCGTTCCTCCCCCGGCACGGCCGTGGCCACACGCTGCCGCCGCACCGGGTGCCCTACCGGGCCAACGCCTGGGCCATGCGCATGCTGGGCGTCCGGGCCCTGTTCGCCCCCTTCGCCTGCGGGTCGCTGCAGCGGGGCATCCACCCGGGCGAGTTCGTGGTGGTGGACCAGATCTTCGACCGGGCGGTGGGACGGCCGTCCTCGTTCCACGACGGCCCCGACACCCCCGAGGGCCTCGCCCCGGTGGACCACGTCACGTTCGCCGAGCCCTACGACGCCCGGCTGCGCCAGGTGGTGCTGGCGGCGTGCGAGGACGAGGGGGTCACCACCCACCCCAAGGGGACCGTCGTGGTGATTGCCGGCCCCCGGTTCTCCACCCGCGCCGAGTCGCAGTGGTACACGGACCAGGGCTGGCACGTGATCGGCATGACCCAGATGCCGGAGGCGGCCCTCGCCGCCGAGCTCGGCGTGCCGTTCGCCGGCATCGCCCTGGTGACGGACTACGACGCGGGCCTCGCCGGCGCCCCCGGCACCGAGCCCGTGACCATGGAAGAGGTGTTCGCGATGGTCGAGCGCAATGCCGAGCGGGTGCGCGGCGTGCTGTTCCGGGCCATCGAGCTGCTCGACGAGGACGTTCTCGCCTCGACCCCTTAGAAGTCTTTTAATCCCTTTTCAGCCAAATTCCGGTCGACTAAGGTTGCTCCAGTCCTGACCACCCCTTTCGTCGTCACCGGAGTATGCTGTGTCTGCCACCGTGATCCTGGGCGTACGGCTGCGCCGTGCCCTCGTCCATCCCACGATCCGCCGGCTGGCCCTGGCTGCCCTGGCAGCGGCAACCGTGGGGCTCACGGTCGCGACCCTCGGTGCCGCGGAGGCGACCCGCGAGCGCTGGGGATCGACCCGACGGGTGCTGGTTGCCACCCACGACCTGTCCCCGGGCGACCGGTTGGACCGGGGCTCGGTCCAGGTGGACGCGCTGCCCCGGGCGATGACGCCGGCCGCGGCCCTGTCCGAGTTGCCCGTCGGGGCGGTGGCGCTGCATCCGATCCTGGCCGGCGAGCCGGTCGTGCCCCAGCGCCTCGCCCCTGCGGGATTGGTGGGCGCAGCCGCTCTGGTCGGGCCGGGGCGCCGAGCCGTGGCCGTGCCCCGCGGTCCCGTGGCGGCGCCGCCCCTGGCCACCGGAGATCTGGTCGACGTGCTCGTCGTGTTGCCACCGGGCAGCGACAGCGGGCGCGATCCCCCGGCCTTCCCGGTGACCGAGCAGGCGACCGTAGTCGACGTAGGCGACGACGCCATCTCGGTGGCCGTGCCCGAAGACGATGCCGCCCGCGTGGCGTGGGCGGTCACGCTGGGAGCGGCCGTATTGGCCCTGGCCGGAGGCTGAGCGGGCCGTCGCTCGCCGGCTGGCGAGCGACGTCTCAACAGCAGATCAGCGGCAGGTCAACGGAAGGCACTGGCGGCCAGCAGCAGGACCAGCACGCCCAGCACCAAGCGATAGAGCACGAAAGGAAGGAACGAGTGCGTGCGGATGAGCTTCAGGGTGCCCCACACGGCGATGTACCCGGTGATGCCCGAGGCAATGATCCCGAGGACGAACGGGCCCCGGAAGTCCGCGGGAATGCCGCCCTCGCCCCGCACATCGAACCACTTGAACAGCAACGCGCCGGTCGTGATCGGGAGGCTCATCAGGAAGGCGAAGCGGGCGGCGCCGTCCCGGCCGAGGCCCATGAAGCGCCCGACCGTGATGGTGACGCCCGAGCGCGACACACCGGGCTGCAGGGCGATGGCCTGGCCGAAGCCCATGGCCAGGGCGTCGGCCAGTCCGATCTCGTCGATGGTGCGCTTGCCTCGCACGCCGTCGGCCAAGGCCAGCAGCAGGGCCCCGACGATCATCATCACGCCGATGAGCCAGATCTGGTCGGTGTTGCGCTCGATCGTGTCCGCGAGCAGGGCCCCCGTGATGGCCGCGGGCACCGACGACACGGCGACCAGCCAGCCGAGCCGGCCGTCCTTGGAGCGCGGCTTGGTGAGCGCGGCCTTGGTCAACCGCACCACGTCGTGACGGAAGTAGGCGACGGCCCCGACCAGCGTGCCCAGGTGGAGGGCAACGTCGAAGGTCTTCTCCAGCGAGGCGTTGCCGGCGAAGTCGTCCCAGCCGAACAACCAGGGCACCAACACCAGGTGACCCGACGACGAGATGGGGAGGTACTCGGAAAGCCCCTGCGTGATCCCGAGGATGATGGCGTGGACGAGCGACACTGTTCCCGCTTGCGTTCAGGCGCGGGCGTCTCCCGCCCGCAAAGGCTAGATGGTCACCGACCGGGGACTGGTCGTGCAACCCGACCGGGTTCCAGACGCGTGTCGAACTCAGGCGAGACCTGGCGGCCTGCTCCCGGGCCACCCAGGACAGTGGCGACTGCCGGACCCAATGGGTGTGGGGCCGGCGGGCCTCCGCCGGGTCATATCGGGCGCACTCGGGCGGTGGCGCCTCGCCATCGGCGGGGTCGAGAAGCGTGCTGGCCGTGGGTCACTGGCCGCTGAGGGTGACGCCGGGTATGACGAGAGCTGCGGCGCCGGTGCCGCCCGGGGTCCACTCGCGCTCGCCTCCGACCGCGGCCACGTCCAGCAGCAGGCGCTGCAAGGTCGACGCCACCGTGGCCTCGCGGATGGGCTCGGCGCGGGCGCCGCCGCGCAGCATCAGGCCTTCGACGCCCACCGAGAAGTCGCCCGAGACGGGGTTGACGCCGGAATGGAGCCCGGTCATCGACTGGACGAGGACTCCGTGGTCGACTCCGGCGATCAGCTCGTCGAGCGTGCCCTCGCCGGTGGCGATGGCCAGGGCCTGGGCGCCCACGCCCGGGGTCGAGCGGAAGCCGCGGACCGCCGATGCGGTGGACGGCACGCCCGCCCGGCGGCCGGTCATGGTGTTGTGCAGGAATCCGGCCAGCACGCCGGCCTCGATGAGCGGGATCCGCCGGGTGGCCAGGCCCTCGCCGTCGTGGGTGTCGGCGCCCAGCGACGCGGGGTCCGTCGGGTCGTCGACCAGCGTGACGAGCGGCGAGGCGATGGCCTCGCCCACTCGGTCGGCGAACGGCGACCGGCCCTTGAGGACTGACTCGCCGTTCAGCGTGCCGGCCACGAGGCCGAGCAGAGTGGCGGCCATGCGCGGCTCGAGAACCAGGGTGACCGTGCCGCTCACCGGCTGGACCGCGCCCAGCAGTCGGGTGGCCCGGTCGGCGGCGTCGTCGGCGGCCTCGGCGAGATCGACGTCTTCGGGTTGGCGCCCGACCGACACGCCGTAGCCGGTCTTGGTCTCGTCGCCGTCCGTGGCCAGGGCCTGGACCGAGAGATGACAGAACGTGGAGCGTCCGGTGACGAGGATGCCGGTCGACGTGGCCACGGCGCCTGTCCCCGACCCGTCGCCCCAGGCCGCCACCCGCACTCCGGTCACCCGGGGATCGCGGGCCTTGACCGCCCGCTCGAGCTCGAGGGCCCGTGCGACCTTGCGGTCCGTCGGCATGTCGGCCAGAGCGTCGCGCCACAGGTCCAGCTCGACCGGGGTCACGCCGTCGGGCTCGGCCAGTCCGACCCACTCCTCGGGCTCGGCGTAGGTGGCGTTGTCGCGGGCGTCGGCCAGCACCTCGGCAATCACCGCAGGGTCGAGGGAGCCGGCGTAGGCGAAGCCCTGGCGCCCGTCCCGCACCACCCGGACCCCGATGCCCGACGAGCTGGCTTGGGTCAGGGACTCGATCTCACCGCCGTGCACCCTCACGCTGGTGGACGTCGAGCTGCCGACGAAGGCCTCGACCTGCTCGCCCGCCACTGCCTCGGCGGCCACCTTGGCCGCGAGGTCCGCCAGCTCGTTCTCCTGGGCCACACTCACGACACGCTCACGACAGGCTCACGAGCCGGAGACCGCCACGTCGCCCACGACCAGGGTCAGGCCGGCGGCGCGCATGGGGAGCCAGGTGAGGTCCGATCCCACGGCCTGCACGTCGAGCAGCAGGCGCTGGAGGGTCGAGGCGATGGTGAACTCACGCAGCGGCTCGGCCAGCTGGCCGTTGCGGATACGCAGGCCCTCGGCGCCGGTGGACAGGTCGCCCGAGACGGGGTTCACGCCCGAGTGCAGGCCCGACACCTCCTGGACCAGCACACCGTCCTCGACGCCGGCCACCAACGCCGCCGGGTCCACCGTGCCCGGGGCCAACGACACGGCGCGGCATCCGGCCGTGGGGGTCGACTTGAACCCGGCGCGCACGGCCGAGCCGGTGGACGCCGTGCCCAGGCGGCGGGCGGTCCAGGTCGAGTGCACGAAACCGGACAGCACGCCCGCCTCGATCAGCGGGATCCGGCGGGTGGCGAGGCCCTCGGCGTCGATGGGCGTGGCGCCCAGCGAGCGGGGGTCGGTCGGGTCTTCCACGAGGCTGATCAACGGGGACGCCACCTGCTCCCCCACCCGGTCGGCGAACAGCGAGCGGGCCTTGATGACCTCCTCGGCGCCCAGCGTTCCCGCGACGATGCCGAGCAGCTGGGCCGTCACCCACGGGTCGAGCACGATCGTGAGCCGGCCCGACGGCGGCTTGGTCGCACCCAGCATGCGCAGGGCACGCGACGCCGCGTCCGATGCGGCGGCGGCCACGTCGAGCTCGTCGAACGAACGGCCGAGCGAGAACCCGAAGCCGGTCTGGGTCTCGTCGCCCTCGGCCGCCAGCGAGTAGGCCACCAGGTCGCAGCTCGTCTCCCGGGCCGAGCGGCGGATGCCCGTGGTCGTGGCCACGGCCGCTTCGGCCAGCGAGTCGCCGTAGTCGCACGACTCGACGCCCACGATCCGGGGATCGGCGCCGAGCACCGCGCGCTCCAGCTCGACCGCCAGCGCCACCTTGTCGTCGGTCGGGACCGACGCCAGCGACGGGCGCCACAGATCGAGCGCAACGGGCTCGACGCCATCGGGGGACGCCAGCCCCGCGGCCTCGTCGGGCTCCCCGAAGGCGGCGTTGTCCCGGGCCTCGGCCACGGTCTCGGCCAGCGCACCGGGGTCGAACGTGCCGCAGTAGGCGAAGCCCTGCCGGCCGTCGCGCACGATCCGCACACCCACGCCCAGCGACTCGGCCACCGCCAGCTGCTCGACCTCGCCCTCGTAGACCCGGACCGACGTGTCGCTCGACCGGGCCACGTAGGCCTCCAGCTCCTCGCCGCCCTCGGCCATCGCCACCAGGCGATCGGCCAAGTCGACCAGCCCGCCCACCGAGGTGTCACCCGCCGAGGTCATGGGACCGACTCCTCCCCGCCCCCGGCCATCGGCCCGAGGCGATCGGGCCAGTCGGTCAGATCGTCAACCGAGGTGTCGGCCGCCGAGCTGCCGCCCGACGAGAGGTCGCCCGCCGCGAGGTCGCTGACCGAGGTGCCGCCCGCCGAAGTGCCACCCAGCGAGGTGCCACCCGCCGAAGTGCCACCCGGCGAGGTGCTACCCGCCGAAGTGCCACCCGGCGAGGTGCTACCCGTCGAAGTGCCACCCGGCGAGGTGCTACCCGTCGAAGTGCCACCCGGCGAGGTGCTACCCGTCGAAGTGCCACCCGGCGAGGTGCCACCCGCTGAAGTGCCACCCGCCGAAGTGCCACCCGTCGACATGTCGCCCGGCGAGGTGAGACCGGGCGAGGTGCCGCCGAGCGAGAGGTCGCTGACCGGGGAACCGCCGGCCGAGGTCATGTGGCGGTTCCGCCGACCGTGAGGGCGGTGACCCGCAGGGTAGGGACGCCGTCGCCGACGGGGACGCCCTGGCCGTCCTTGCCGCAGGTGCCCGGGTGGCCCATGGCGAAGTCGTTGCCCACCGCGTCGATGTCGCGCAGGACCTTGGGCCCGTTGCCGATGAGGTTGCCCTCCCGGAGGGGCTCGGTGATGCGGCCGTTCTCGATCAGGTACGCCTCGGTCATCCCGAACACGAAGTCGCCGGTGGCGGTGTTGACCTGGCCGCCGCCGAGGGACGAGACGTACACGCCGTGGTCGGTCGAGGCCAGGATGTCGGCGGGGTCGCCGTCGCCGCCCAGCAGGTAGGTGTTCGTCATCCGCACCATCGGCAGGTGCTGGTAGCTCTGGCGCCGGCCGTTGCCGCTGCGGGGCCGCCCGTCCTTGCGGGAGCGCAGCATGTCCCACATGTAGTCGGTCAGCACCCCGTCCTCGATGAGCACGTTGCGCTGGGCCGGGCTGCCTTCGTCGTCGATGGCGTAGCAGCCCCACTCCTCCGCCATGGTGCCGTCGTCGACCAGCGTGACCAGCGGGGATGCCACCTGCTGGCCGAGCTTGTCCCGGAACACCGAGGCGCCCTTGTCCACCAGGTCCTTCTCCAGGCCGTGGCCGCACGCCTCGTGGAACAGCACGCCCCCGCCCCCGGGGCCGATCACGACCGGCAGGGTGCCGGACGGGGCCGGGCGGGCGGCCAGCTTGGTGATGGCCCGCTCGGCGGCGGTGCGGGCGATCTGCTCGACCTCGTAGCGGTCGAACAGCTCGAAGCCGATCGTGCGCCCCACCGACTCGTAGCCGGTCTGCATGCCGGTGTCGGCCGACGCCACCGCCGACACCACGAACAGGGTGCGCACCTGGTCGTCGGCGGCGAGCAGGCCCTCGCTGTTGGCCACCAGGATCTGCCGGCGGGAGTCGCCGTAGCGGGCCCGCACCTGGCGGATCGACGCCCCCGCGCCGCGGGCGGCGCCGTCGGCGCGGCGCAGCAGGTCGACCTTGGCGCCCTTGGACACGGTCTCGGGGAGCACGGCCACTTCGTTGGGCCGCGGCGCCTGGGTGCGGGTCAGCGCCACCTCGCGCACGCCGCCCCCGCCGGACCGGGCCGCGGCCGCCGCGGCCTCGGCCGCGGTGCGCAGGCCGGTCTCGCTGAGGTCGGCGGTGTGGGCGAACCCCGTGGTCTCCCCCACCACGACCCGGATGCCGGCGCCCCGGTCCCGGCCGGACGACAGCTCCTCGACCCGGCCGTCGTCGAGCATGGCGGCGGACGAGCGCTTGTCCTCCACGAACACTTCCGCGAAGTCGCCGCCGGTACGCAGGGCGGCGCCGAGAGTGCGCTGGATGACCGCTTCGTCGAGCACGGGGACCTCTATTCCAGGCGACAGGGGCGAGACGAACGCGTCCGGCGGGCCCCAGACCGGGCTGCATGCGAGCCCGGGCCCTTTAGCCCACCGGAGGCGTGGCTGCGTACTGTACCCGGGTGCCTCTCCAACCCGGCCTGGCGGCCAAGGTGGTCATCGACGTCTGCGACGCCGACACCGCCGTGGCCCTGCACTCGGGCGAGGTCCCCGTGCTGGGAACTCCTCGCCTGATCGCCGCGTGCGAGGAGGCCACGGTCCAGGCTGTCGCCGGCCACGTCCCGGACGGGCACACCACCGTGGGCATGCGGGTCCAGCTCGACCACCTCGCCCCCACGCCGGTGGGCGCGGCCGTCACCGCCGAGGCCCGGCTGGACAAGATCGAAGGCCGGCGCCTCACCTTCTCGGTCTCGGCGTCCGACGACCGCGGCCTCATCGCCGCCGGAAAGGTCACCCGGGTCGTCGTCGACGTCGACAAGTTCATGGACAAGTGCACCTGAGCGAACCGTCGATGGAGATGTGCAGCTGAGCGAGCCCGCTCCCCCCATCCCCAGCGCCACGGTCGTGCCCCTGCGAGACCGGCCCGGCGGCGGGTTGGAGGTGCTGATGGTCGAGCGGGCCGCGGCCCTCGCCTACGGCGGCATGTGGGCCTTCCCCGGCGGTCGGGTGGACCCGGCGGACGCCGATCCCGCCCGGCCCGGCGACGAGCTGGCCGCCGCCCGCCGGACCGCGGTGCGAGAGGCGCGCGAGGAGGTGGGGCTCGCCTTCCCGCCCGACGCGCTTGCGCCCTTCAGCCACTGGACCGGCGGTGCGGCCCAGGCCCGGCGCTACGCTGCCTGGTACTTCGTGGCCCCTGCCCCCACGGGGGCGGTGGTGCTGGACGGGCACGAGACGCTGGACCACCGCTGGCTGGCGCCGGCCGAGGCGCTCGCGGCCCGGGACCGGGGCGAGCTCGACGTCGTGGCGCCCACCTGGGTGACGCTCCACGCGCTGGCCTCGGTCGGATCGGTCGAGGACGTGATGACCCTGGCGCAGGCGCGGGAGCCGATCGTGTACCTGTCCCGCATGGCCGTGACGGAGTCGGCCCGGATCGCGCTGTGGCACGGCGACGCCGGCTACGCCAGCGGCGACCCCCACCTCCCCGGTCCCCGCCACCGGCTCACGATGACCGACCGCGACTGGACCTTCGAGCGCTATTGAAGGGCCGGTAGAAACACGGTCATGATCACCCGCATGTGGCGTGGCTGGACGGCGAGCGAGGACGCGGATGCCTACGCAGCCTTCCTGCTGGGCGAGCTGTTCCCCGCGATGCGACAGATCGACGGCTTCCGCGGGGCGGATCTCCTCCGCCGGGACGACGGCGGCGAGGTCGCCTTCGTCACCCTGACCCGCTTCGACTCCCTGGAGGCGATCCGGGCGTTCGCCGGCGAGGACTACGAGACGCCGGTCCTGGAGCCCCAGGCCCTCGCCCTGCTGTCGCGTTACGACGAGCGGGCGGTCCACTACGAGACCGCCGCCTTCATCGTCTAGGTGGCGATGACGTCCGCCGGGTCGGGCACCTCGACCTCGATGTTCTCGCCTACGTCGTAGACGTCGAAGGTGGTCGTGAGCGACGACTCGGACGAGCCGCCCGCCAGCGAGGCGTCGAGCCGGACCATCAGCCGGCGAACCACCCCGGCGCGGTCGACCCAGACGTCGACCGGCAGCGTCTCCACCCCCGCGGCCCGCAGCCGCCCCTCGAACGAGCCGGCCGACGGCTCGGTGGCACCGTCGGACGTCTCGCCCGCCAGGGCCAGCGTGGCCCGCAGGTGGACGGCCCGCACGCCCCGGATCTCGGCCTCGCCGTCATCCCCACCGTCACCCTCGCCGATCTCCACCACCCGCCGCTCCAGCAGGTCGAGCGGGCCGAGGGGGTCGAGGGCCAGCGCCAGGGTGTCGTTGTCGGTGGCGCCCTGGGCCATGACCGCGATCAGCCGGGCGCTGGTCCAGTCGGTGGGCTCCCGGCCCAGCGACTCGGCCATGGGTCCCAGCTGGGAGTACACGGTCTCGCCGTCCACCACGATGCGGGTCGGGTGCGACCAGTCGCCCGGCATCGGCTGGCCCGCGGCCGCCAGCGTGGCCGCCGCCTCGGTCATGTCCGACTCGGCCTGGACCCGGGCGCCGCCCTGCACGAAGGCACCGCGGTGCACGAACGTCAGGCTGTCCCCTCGCCCGGCCACGGTGGTGCGGAGCTCGATGCGGGCCCGCTCGACGGTGCGGGTCACGGCGAGGGCGTTCGCGAGGGTGTCGGCCCCTAATGGAGCGTCGGCGGGTGAGTCGGTGGGCTCAGGCATGGTGATGATGATGGCCAGTCCCGGGAGCACCGCAGAGGACAGCCCCCGTGACCAGGGGATCGGCGCACCGCCAGCCGCCCCGGACCACGACCCGTCGACCCGCAAGTGGGCCCGCACGAAGGTCCAGCACTTGTCCCCCTCCCCCGCTTGTCGCCGGGCGTCCCCGAACGCCGCGGCGCCCGCAGACTACCCCAATCGAAACACGCGGCGAACCCGCGGGGAACCGGGGGTCACGCCCACGTAGACTGCAAGACGGTTCGGCGAGCCTTCGACCGACGATGCTCGTGCACGTGGAACCCAGGAGGTCAGCGTGGATCGGAAGCAGGCGATGTCGCTGGGGTTGCGCATCGCCGTCAGTGCGCTGATGCTCGCCGTGCTCGTGGCCAAGGTCCCGTCGTTCGACGTGTCCGACCTCGTGCCCGAGTGGTCGCTCGCCACCGCGGTGTGGCTGAGCATCGCCGCTGTGCTCACTCTGGCCGGGATCATCCTGTCGGCCGTGCGCTGGCAGAAGGTGCTCGACGCCCTGGAGATCCGCGCCGGCCTGCCCCGGCTGATGTCGCACTACATGGCCGGCCAGTTCGTGTCCAACGTGCTGCCCACCACCATCGGCGGAGACGTGCTGCGGGTCAGCCGCCTCAGCCGCGACACGGGCGAGTCGCCCGGCACCTTCGCCTCGGTCGTGCTCGAGCGCCTGACGGGCTGGCTGGTGCTACCGGTCATCACCATCGTCGGGTTCGCGGTCAACCCCGGGCTGCGCCACCTGGGCACCGCCACCCGCCTGGCCCTGGGCCTCGCCTTCGGGACCCTCCTGCTGCTGGTGACCGTGCTGGCGGCGGCGGGCTCGCGGCGCATCGGCGGCCGCTTCGCCACCAACGCGGGCTGGCGCCGCTTCGTGGGCGCCGTCCACCTGGGCATCGACCGGCTCCGCTCCGATCCGGCGGCCGCCGCCAACGTGCTGGTGGCGGGGTTCGCGTACCAGCTCGCCCTGGTGCTGGCGGCGGTGGCCGCGGCCCAGGCCCTGGGGCTGAAGGCCGCGGGCCTGACCGCGCTGCTGGCCTTCTTCCCCGCCGTGCTCATCGCCCAGGTGCTGCCGATCAGCATGTCCGGCCTGGGCGTGCGCGAAGGGGCATTCGTGCTTTTCCTGGGGCCGCTCGGCGTGGCCCATGATGAGGCCATCGCCCTCGGCCTGCTCCTCTACCTCCTCAACCTCATCGTCAGCCTGCTCGGGGCCCCGGCCTTCGCCGCGGGCGGGCGCCGGCGTCCCACCGCCGCGGCATGACCGCGCTCGACGAGCCGCGCCCCGCCGGCGAGCCGGCGGCGGAGCCCCCCGCCCCCACC
>JBKPRV010000335.1:0-3501 GCA_046734715.1 Actinomycetota bacterium
CGTGGCGCAGGCCCAGGCCGAGCACGAGATCACCGTGGTGGTGGCAGGGGAGTACAAGCAGGGCAAGTCCACCCTGGTCAACGGCATCGTGCAGACCGAGGTGTGCCCGGTCGACGACGACGTCGTGACCTCGGTGCCCACCATCGTGCACTACGGGCCGCAGGCCGAGGCCCGGGTCCACATCACCCCCGAGGACGACGACGCGTCACCCGAGCGGGCGGGGGGCAACGGGGGCTCGCTGGGGCTGACGGCCGAGGGCATGCCGATCTCCTTCGACGACCTCCGCCGCTATGTCCGGGGCGAGATGCCCGACGGTGCCATGCCGGGCGGACGGGTGCGGGCCGTCGAGGTCCGCCTCGACCGGCAGATGCTGCAGCGCACGGGCCTGTCCTTCGTGGACAGCCCGGGCGTGGGCGGGTTGGAATCCGCCGAGGGCAGCATCGTGCTCGGGGTGCTCAACCTGGCCGAGGCGCTGATCTTCGTCACCGACGCCTCCCAGGAGCTGACGCGGGCCGAGATCAGCTTCCTGCAGACGGCGCAGGCCCGCTGCCCCAAGGTCGTCTGCGTCGTCACCAAGACCGACCTGCACGCCGAGTGGCGCCGCATCGTCGACCTCGACCGCGGCCACCTGGCCGACGCGGGCCTGGACGTGCCGGTGGTCCCGGTGTCGTCGTTCCTGCGCATGCGGGCCGCCGCCCGCGTGGACGAGGCGCTGAACGACGAGTCCGGCTACCCCGCCCTCATCCAGTGGCTGCGCAGCCAGGTGGTGGCCGAGAGCGGCCAGGCGCGGGCGCGTCAGGTGGCCGACGAGGTGGCCTTCGTCGCCGGCGAGCTCTCCAAGGGCCTGCAGGCCGAGTCCGAGGTCATCGCCCAACCCGAGCAGGCCGAGAAGGTGGTCCAGCGCCTGGCCCGCGAGGCGTCCGTGACCAGCGCGCTGCAGGGCGGGAGCGCGCCCTGGCAGCAGGTGCTGTCCGACGGGATCCAGGACCTGGTGGCCGACGTGGACCACGATCTGCGCGTCCGGCTGCAGGTGGTGGTGCGCTCGGGCGAGGAGATCATCGCCCGCAGCGACCCGGCCGAGTCGTGGTCCGAGTTCGAGACCTGGCTGCGCCGCCAGGTGGTCACGGCGGCCATCGGCACCTACGACTACCTCGCCGACCGGGCATCCGAGCTGACGGAGCGGGTGGGCCACCAGTTCCAGCGCGACGCCGACGCGCCGATCGCCTTCTCCATCGCCGCACCGGTGGCGGCGCTGGAGAGCATCCGCCTCGGGGGCGAGTTCGTGGATAAGGGCGTGCGGGCGTCGACCATCCTGTCCGCGGCGCGCGGCTCCTACGGCGGCATGCTCATGTTCGGCATGGCCGGCAGCCTGCTGAGCGTGACCGTCGCCGCGCCGGTCATGCTCGTGCTCAGCCTGGGCCTCGGCCGGCGGGCCGTGCGCGAGGAGCGCACCCGCCGCCACCAGCAGCACCAGGCGGAGGCACGCGCCGCGCTGCACCGCTACGCCCAGGAGGTCAGCCTGGTCGTGGGCAAGGAGTGCAAGGACGCCCTGCGCCGGACCCAGCGCCTGCTGCGCGACGAGTTCTCGGCCCGGGCGCTGTCGCTGCACGAGTCGACCACCGCGGCGCTGGCCCAGGCCGAGCGGGCCCGCGACCTCAACGCCGCCGAGGCGGCCGAGCGGCAGCGCCAGGTGTCCCAGGAGATCGGCGAGCTGGGCCGGCTGGGAGCCCCGGCGGGAGCGGGCGGCGCGTGACGCCCACGGAGATGGCGTCGGGCGGGTTGATCAACGACCTGCTGGGACTGCTGGGGCAGGCGGCCAGCACCGCGCCCGACGCCGAGACCGCGGCCGCGGTCGACGAGATCGCCGGGCGCCTGTCCGAGCCGCTGCGCGTCGCCATCGCCGGGAAGGTGAAGGCCGGCAAGTCGACGCTGCTGAACGCGCTGGTGGGCGACCAGCTCGCGCCCACGGACGCCCGCGAGTGCACCCGCGTCGTCACCTGGTACCGCGACGCCCACACCTACCGGGTGGTGGCCCACGGCCGCGACGGCTCGTCCCGACAGTGCCCGTTCCGCCGGCGGGACGACGAGCTGGAGATCGACCTCGGCACCACCAGCGCCGACGACCTGGAACGGCTGGAGGTGTGGTGGCCGTCGGCCAACCTGACCGAGGTCACGCTGATCGACACCCCGGGCATCGGGTCGATCTCGACGGACCTGTCGGCCCGCACCTACACGTTCCTGACCACCGACGAGGACGAGCCGGCGGCGGCCGACGCCGTGCTCTACCTGGTGCGCCACCTGCACAACACCGACGTCCGCTTCCTGGAGGCGTTCCACGACGACGAGCTGGCCAACAGCACGCCGGTCAACGCAGTGGGCGTGCTGTCCCGCGCCGACGAGATCGGCTCGTGCCGCCTCGACGCCATGGACTCGGCCCGCCGGGTGGCGGCCCGCTACGGGCACGATCCCCGCATCCGCCAGCTGTGCCGGTCGGTCATCCCGGTGGCCGGCCTGGTGGCCCAGGCGGGGGCGACGCTGCGGGAGGAGGAGTTCCGCCAGCTCGCCTCGCTGGTGGCGCCGGGCGCCCCCGATCCCGTCGAGCTGGCCCTGACCGCCGACCGCTTCGCCTCGCCCGACGCCGCCGTCGAGCTGCCCGCGGACGAGCGGTCGCGCCTGCTGCACCGCCTCGGGCTCTAGGGGGTGCGACTGTCGCTCGACATGCTGGCCCGCCACCAGGTGACGAGCGGCCCCGAGCTGGCGAAAGCGCTGG
The DNA here is from genome assembly GCA_046734715.1 of Actinomycetota bacterium. Taxonomy (GTDB): domain Bacteria; phylum Actinomycetota; class Acidimicrobiia; order Acidimicrobiales; family VFJN01; genus ZC4RG19. The sequence continues at coordinate 2,771 of JBKPRV010000335.1, forward strand.
TGCGGGCCAGCGGCGTGGCCGATCTCCAGCGGGCGCTGCACGTGCAGCTCATCGGGCGCAGCCAGCCGCTCAAGGCCCGCTCGGCCCTCGCCGCGCTCACCGCCCTCCTGAGCTCGCGGGCCTGGCCGCAGCGCGACACGCTGACCACCCGGGCCGAGATGATCGCGTCGAGCGCGCACGAGATCGCCGAGGTGCGCCTGCTCACCGAGCTGTGGCTCGGCGAGCTCAAGCTGCGGGACGACGCGCAGGCGGACGAGCTGGAGCGCCTGCTGGGCGGGCGGGGCATCACCCCCACCGAGCGGCTCGACCTGCCGCCCGACGCCGGCTTCGACGAGCTGAGCAACGCCGCGCTCGAGGCCCGGCACCGCTGGTCGCAGGTGGCCGAGCACCCGATGTCGTCCATGGCCGTGAAAGCGGCCGCGCGCGGCGCAGTGCGTACCTGCGAGGGCATCCTGGCATGGTTGACTTCGGGCCAGCCTCAGCGGCCCGAGGAGCAGATGTGAGGGTGACAGCGTGATCGTGTGTCGCCTGTGCGGGCAGAGCGCCCGCGAAGGCGAGGACTTCTGCGAGTCGTGTGGTGCCTTCCTGGAGTGGGAGGGCGAGAAGGTCGAGCCCGCGCCCACGCCCGCGTCCGAGGCGGGGCCTGCTCCCGCGCCCGGTCCCACCCCGCCGCACCACGGCGAGCCGGTGCCGGACCCCGACCGCTGGGCGGTGTCCGAGCCCCCGTCACC
>JBKPRV010000336.1:0-3925 GCA_046734715.1 Actinomycetota bacterium
GGCCCGGGGCCCGGAGTGGCACCGGTCGCTCGGCACCGAGCGCTCCCCCGGGATCGTGGTCGCCACCGTCGTGGGGGACGTGGTGCGGCCCGGCGTGGGCGAGGTCGAGCTGGGCACCCCGCTGGGCGAGGTCATCGAGCGGGTCGGCGGAGGCGTCGCTTCCGGCCGCTCGATCAAGGCCGTCGTGCCCGGGGCGGCCAACCCGGTCATCACGGCCGACGCGCTCGACGCCCCCTGTAGCTACGAGGGCCTGGAGGCGGTGGGCTCGGGCATGGGCGCCGCCGGGTTCCTGGTGCTGGACGACACCGCCTCGATGCTCGAGGTGGCCCGGGCGTTCTCCCGGTTCCTCTACGTCGAGTCGTGCGGCCAGTGCCCGGCCTGCAAGTTGGGTTGCGGCGCGGTGACGGACGGGCTCGACCGCCTGGCCGCGGCCGAGGCGACCCCGGAGGACGTCGAGACGATCGCCTACCGCCTGCGCACGGTGACCGACGGCAACCGCTGCTACCTGCCGGTGCAGGAGCAGCGGCTGGTGGGGAGCATCCTCGCCACCTGCGTCGACGAGGTGAACGCCGCCCTCGACGGCGCTCCCCCGGCGGGGCGCGGCTTCGTGCTGCCCAAGCTGGTCGACCTGGCTGGCGGGGTGGCCACCTACGACGAGCGCCAGGCGCTCAAGCGCCCCGACTGGACCTACGAGCCCGGCTGAGCGCGGCGGGCCGCGCTCATGCGGCGGGCGGCGGGGACGGCGGCGAGCAGGGCCCGGGCCTTGTTGCGGCACTCCAGGTCCTCGTGCTCGGGCACGGAGTCGGCCACGATGCCCGCTCCGGCCTGCACCGACGCCCGCCCGTCGTCGTCCACCACCATGGTGCGGATGGCGATGGCGGTGTCGATGTTGCCGGAGAAGTCGAGGTAGCCGACCACCCCCGCGTAGGGGCCGCGCTTGGTGGGCTCCAGGGCGTCGATGATCTCCATGGCCCGCACCTTGGGAGCCCCGGACACCGTGCCCGCGGGCAGCGTGGCCCGCAGGACGTCGATGGCGGTGCGCCCCTCGGCCAGCGTGCCCGACACCTGCGAGGTGAGGTGCATGACGTGGCTGTAGCGCTCGAGGGTCAGGTACTCGTCGACCTGCTCGGTGCCGAACCGGACGACCCGGCCCACGTCGTTGCGAGCGAGGTCGACCAGCATGACGTGCTCGGCGATCTCCTTGGGGTGCTCGCGCAGCTCGCCCGCGAGGCGGGCGTCGTCCTCGTCGGTCACGCCCCGGCGCCGGGTGCCGGCGATGGGCCGGGAGATCACCTTGCCGTCGGTCAGGCGCACCAGCGGCTCGGGTGACGCCCCCACCAGCGTCAGCCCCGGCTGGCGCACGAAGTACATGTACGGGCTGGGGTTGACCTGACGCAGCACCCGGTAGACGTCGAAGGGCTCGGCGTCGAGGTCGAAGTCGAAGCGCTGCGACAGCACCACCTGGAAGATGTCGCCCGCCATGATGTGCTCGCGGGCCACCTCCACCGCCCGGCCGTAGAGGTCGCTGCCCATGGTGGAGACCACCTCGGGCAGGGCGGCGTCGGGGTCGGGCGGCTCGACCAGCGGCTCGTGCACGGGGAGGGCGCCGTCGGTGGCCAGGTCGTCGAGGCGGGCCACCGCGGCCGCGTAGCGGGCCTCGAGGCCCGCGTCGTCCATGTCCGGCGGCAGCAGCACGTTCTCGATCAGCACCACCCGCTGGCGCCAGTGGTCGTAGGCCGCGAGCTGGCCGATGACCGACACCACGGCGTCGGCGTGGCCCTGATCGTCCTTGGGCACGTCCGGCAGGTGCTCGACCTCCCGCACGACGTCGTAGCCCAGGTAGCCGAGCACGCCCCCGTGCAGCGGCGGGAGGTCGTCCAGCGCGGGCGCATGCCACTGCCCCAGCAGCGCCTCCAGCGCGGCGAGGATCCCCCGGTCGCGGGGCACAGATGCCGGGATCGCGCCCGACACCTCCACGTCGAGGCCCCGAGCGGTCAGCGTGGCCAGCGGGTTGCGCCCGATGAACGACCAGCGGCTCCAGCGGGCCTCGCCGTGCTCGACCGACTCGAGCAGGAACCCGGTGTCGTCGCCCACCAAACGGGCGAAGGCGGCGACGGGGGTGGTGAGGTCGGCCAGCAGCTCGCGCCACACGGGGATGACCGTGTGGGTGCGGGCCAGGGCCCGGAACTCGTGGAGCGTGGGTCTGATCACGCGGTGCCGCCCGCTCAGGCGGGGTCTTCCGGGCCGAACGCCCGGTAGAAGCACGAACGCTCGCCGGTGTGGCAGGCGCCCGCCCCCTGCTGGTCGACCACGAACAGCAGGGTGTCGCCGTCGCAGTCGTAGTAGGCGGCGCGCAGCCACTGGACGTCGCCCGACGTGTCGCCCTTGCGCCACACCTCCTGGCGGCTGCGGCTCCAGAACACGGTGCGGCCCTCGGCCAGGCTGAGGCGCAGCGTCTCCTCGTTGACCCACGCCATCATGAGCACCTGGCCGGTGGCGGCATCCTGCACGATGGCGGGAGCCAGGCCCGACGCGTCGTAGCGGACGCGGGCGAGCTGCTCGTCGGTCACCACGATGGGCGTAGGCGTCACGTCCAGGGTCTCGTGCACCCCGCCATGCTACGGCTGCCCGCGATGAGGGCCGAATCGGTATCGCGGCCCCGCTACCGTCCCTCCCGCTGTGGCTTCATCTCCGCTCCTGTCCTACCTGGCGGACCTGGCCGCCACCGCCGCGCCCGAGCACCCGTTGCTGCCCGAGGGCGGCACGCCCGAGACGATCGACGTCACCAAGGCCGGCGAGCCGCCGGTCTGGCTCGGGCTCTCCACCATGCCCCTGGTCGCCCAGCCCGACCGGCTGACCGGGATGGCCATCACCCTCCGCTCCACCCCCGCGCTCCGCCGCCTGGCCGCGGTCGACGCCTTGCAACCCACCGAGCGGGTCCTGCGCCTGGGGTGGGTCACCATCGCCGGCACGGTGAAGCTCGACGACGACCGCACCGTCTCCGTGTGCACGCCGCTCATAGCCCAGCCGGTGCGGCTCGGCGCCACCCCTCGCGGGCCGTGGCACATCGCCCTGAGCCCCACCGGCCCCATGGAGCTGACCCCTTTGGTCACCGACTCGCTCGTGGCCGCGCGCCTGGAGGCGAGCGTGGCCTACGGGGGCGGCGCGCTCGGTCCCGAGGCCCCGTACGGCGAGGCCACGGAGCGGCTGCTGGCCCGGCTGCCCCACCTCCAGCACTGGATCCGGGACGTGGTGGCCGCGGCCGGGCTCCCGCCCGTGCGGGCGGTGCTGGCGCCACACGAGGGCCCGCTGGACCACCGCAAGGACGAGGGTCTGGTGGCCTGCGTGGGGTGCCTGGTGTACCTCGTCCGGGACCCGTTCCGGCCCAGCCTGGAGGCCGCGCTGCGCGCCTGGGCGCTGCGGACCGACCTGCAGGCGACGGCATTCGCCGCGCTGTACGCGGGCTCCCCCGTCCCCTCGGCAGCCGCACCTGACGAGGAGGTGACCAGCCCGCTGCTGCTGACGCCCGCCCAGAGGGACGCCGTGGTGCGGGCGCGGCACGAGCCGGTCACCGTCATCTCCGGGCCCCCGGGGAGCGGCAAGAGCCACACCGTGGCGGCCATCGCCGCCGACGCGGTGGCGGGCGGCCGGTCGGTGCTGGTCGCCACCCGCTCGAACTACGCGGCCGAGGTCGTGTCCGACCTGCTGGCCCGCCAGCCGGGCCCCGACCCGGTGCGCTTCGGCGAGGTCCAGCCCGACGACATCGTGGCCCAGGCCACGCGGGAGGGCACCGGCGACGGCGAGATCCGGCGGGCCGCGGCGGCCCGGGACGATGCCCGCGCCCACCAGCGGCTGGTGGAGGCGGCCATCGCCGCGGCCCTGACCGACGAGCGCCGAGCCGAGGACGCGGCCCGCTGGGACGGGT
>JBKPRV010000337.1:0-5868 GCA_046734715.1 Actinomycetota bacterium
CGCTTGGTCAGCACGTCGAAGTCGATCTTGAGCTTGTCGCGGTCGGCGATAAGGGCCTCGACCTCGGCCTGAGCCGCAGCCCGGGCGCCCTCGGCCCCGCGGCGGGCGTCGGCCTCGGCCTCGGCGCGCGTGCGGGCCGCCTCGCCGCGGGCCTCGCTGAGGACCCGGTTCGCCTCCTCCTTCGCCTCCTTGATGGTGGCGTCGGCGGTGCGCTGGGCCAGCACCAGGGTGCGCCGCAGCGTCTCGTCGGTCTCCGATGCCTCGGGGACCGGCGGGCGGCGGCGGGCATCGTCCAGCTCCCGCGCCGCCTCGCCGAGGCGAGCCTCGGCGGCATCGGCCCGGGCCATGGCGTCGCGCAGGCGCTCGTTCAGATGGCCCACCCCGGCGGCCACCCGCTCGATGAAGTCGTCGACGTCGCGCGTGTTGTAGCCACCCCGGCGCGCCTCCCGGAACTCGACGGCATGGAGCGTCTGCGGAGTCAGTTCCATGCGCAAAGAGTAACTAAGTCGGCCAGGGGCATGGGCGACGCCCCTCGCGCGCACTCCGCCGCCGGGCGGAGGCGCAGGCTCAGCAGATGGCTCGTAGCAGGAGCGTGCCCAGGAGGAACACCACGATGGGCGACAGGTCGAGCGCGGCCACGCCCATGCGCACCGGGGGCAGCACGGACCGGATGGGGGCCAGCACCGGCTCGGTCAGCCGGTCGAACACCTCGAAGATCTGGGCGTAGGTGGTGCCCGGCGTAGGCGGGAACCAGCTCATGATGATGCGGACGAAGACGATGATCAGGTAGAGCTGGATAGCAATGCAGACGAGGCTGGCCATGGGCGGTCGGGCTCCCGACGGTGGGGTGTGACGTCAGGCTTCGTAGCCTCGCTCGCGGAGACGGCGCCGTTCCTCGGGCGAGACCTCTACGTCACTGGGAGTCAGAAGATAGACCTGCGTGGCGACGCGCTCCATCTGGCCGTCGAGCCCGTAGCAGAGCCCGCTGGCGAAATCGATGATCCGGCGGGCCAGATCGCGCTCGACGCCCTGCAGGTTCAGGATGACCGGCACGTTGACCTTGAACTTGTCGGCCACTTCCTGGGCGTCGTTGAACGACGTCGGGCCGATGACGGACGGCTTGGACGTGCCGACGGGGAGCGGGCGCACCACGGCGCCCCGGCCGCGGGACGGGCGCTCGGAGGCGGAGGCAACGCGCGTCGAGGTGGCCGCGCGGCGGGTGGGGGGCCGCTCCTCGCCGGTGCCGTGCTCGGTGCTCGACCGCGTGGCGTGACCACCCTGGCTGCCGTTGCCGTTGCGCGTCCCGCTGTCGTCGGCCGCGGAGGGGGTGAGCGTGCGCACCGCGCCCGAGGGCTCGGGGTCGTGCTGCACATCCCCGCCGGCGCGGCGCACCGCCGGGCGCGGCGTCACCGGGCGCTGGTGCTCGCCGGTGACATCGAAGTCGTCGTACTCGTCGTCAGGCCCGAGCCCCAGGTAGAGCATCGCCTTGCGCCACATCGATGCCATGTGTCCTCCACCGGCCGAGTGATCCTAGTGTCGCGCCCCGCCTCCGCGTGGGCGCGGACCGAAGAGCCCGCGACCGACGCGCACGATGGTGGCGCCCTCGGACAGCGCCACCTCGTAGTCGTCGGTCATCCCCATGGAAGCCTCGGACAACCCCAGCCGATCGCGCAGATCGCGCGCGGCGCTGAACACCGGGCGGGCGCCCTCGGGCGGCCCGGCCGGTGCCATCGCCATGATCCCTCGCACGTCGAGCCCGCAGGCCACGAGCCCGTCGACGAGCGCCGGCGCCTCCGCCGGCTCGCATCCCCCTTTGGCGGCCTCGCCGGCCACGTTGACCTGCACCAGCACCGCCGCCCCCGGGGCGAAGCGGGCGATCTCCTCCCCCAGCGCCAGCCGGTCGACGCTGTGCCACAGCGCGACGCGGGGCGCGGCCTTGCGGACCTTGTTGCGCTGCAGGCGACCGATGGCGTGCCAGCACAACTCGGTGCCGGTGTCGCCCAGCTCGGCGGCCTTGGCCACCAGCTCCTGCACATAGCTCTCGCCGATGTCGACCAGCCCGGCCGCCAGCGCGTCGCGCACCACGTCGGCGCCGAAGCCCTTGGTCACCGCCACCAGCGTGACCCGCTCGGGCTCGGGCGCCGCGGCGCGGATGTGCTCACGCACCTCCGCGACGCGAGCCGCGAGGTCAGGGGCCACGGTGACGGTCACGTCGCTTCGCCGCCGCCCCCTACTTGAGGAACGACGGCACGTCGAACTCGTCGTCGCCGTCGAGGTCGAGATCCTCGACCGACGGTCCCCGCGTGAGGGCTTCGAGCTCGTCGTCGACCCCCAGCCGGCCGGACCCGTTCGCGTGGTGGCGGGACAGCGAGTGCCCCGCCGACGTGTCGCGGTCGTCCCAGCGGTCGAAGCCGGCGGCGATGACGGTGACCCGCACCTCGTCGCCCATCTCGTCGTCGATGATCGAGCCGAAGATGATGTTGGCGTCGGGGTGGGCGACGCCGTGGATGACCTCGGCGGCCTCGTTGACCTCGAACAGCCCCAGGTCGCTGCCGCCCGCGATGGTGAGCAGGATGCCGCGGGCGCCCTCGATGGAGGCCTCCAGCAGCGGGCTGGAGATGGCGTTGCGGGCCGCCTGCAGGGACCGGCCCTCCCCCGTGCCGTAGCCGATGCCCATGAGCGCGGAGCCGGCGTTGCTCATGATCATCTTCACGTCGGCGAAGTCGGTGTTGATGAGGCCGGGCGTCGTGATGAGGTCGGTGATTCCCTGGACGCCCTGGAGCAGCACCTCGTCGGCCATCTTGAAGGCGTTGACCATCGAGGTCTTCTCGTTGGAGACGGTGAGCAGCCTGTCGTTGGGGATGACGATGAGGGTGTCGACCTTCTCCTTCAGGCGTTGGATGCCCTGCTCCGCCTGCACGGCCCGGCGCCGGCCCTCGAAGGAGAACGGGCGGGTGACCACGCCGATGGTGAGCGCACCGATGCCCTTGGCGATCTCGGCCACGACGGGCGCACCGCCGGTGCCGGTGCCGCCACCCTTCCCGGCGGTGATGAACACCATGTCGGCACCCTTGAGGATCTCCTCGATCTCGTCGCGGTGCTCCTCCGCCGCCTGCCGGCCGACCTCGGGGTCGCTGCCCGCGCCCAGCCCGCGGGTGAGCTCGCGCCCGATGTCGAGCTTGGCGTCCGCATCGCTCATCAGCAGTGCCTGGGCGTCGGTGTTGATGGCGATGAACTCGACGCCCTTGAGGCCCGCGTCGATCATTCGGTTGACGGCGTTGACGCCGCCACCCCCGATTCCGACCACCTTGATCACGGCCAAGTAGTTCTGCGGATTGCCGGCCATGGGTCGTGCCACCTCACAATCAGGGGTCTTCCGGGGAGAACTGGTCCACCCGGACCGCCATAGACCCGGGCGGATCGCCTGAAACTACCAAGGCCGGAGCCCCCCTCGACACCGGCTTGACGTCAAGTTAAGGTCAATACTTTTCCTCAACCTCTGGTAGTTCTCCGCAGACTACGAACACCTCTGGTCACGGGTCAAGGCCGGACTTCCGGGAACTCGTACATCCAGCGTTTCCAAGCAGGTCACATCCACGTCGGAAAGAACTGTCTTGGCCGCGGTGACCTTGGCCTCCAGCTGGTCGGTCGACCCGAAGCGGATGGAGCCCCCCTCGACCAGGGTGGCGTCCAGATCGGTGGACACGGAGGCCACGACGCCGGGCAGCCGGTCACGCAGGGCGGTCGCCAGCTCCAGGGCGTCCCGGGCCTCGCCGGACAGCTGCTCCCCCTCCGCCACCCGGCCCTCGATACCGGTGAGCACCAATGGCGCGTCGCCTCCGCCCGGCTCGCTGCCCGGGGCCCAGGGCTCGATGCTGAGCACCCGCCCGCGGCGGTCGACCAGGGCGGCCCGATCCTCCGTGACCTGGACGACCGCTGCCATCGAGCGCTCCGTGACCTGGATGCGGACCGAGGAGGGCCAGTCCCGCGTCACCCGGGCCCGGTCCACCCAGGGCAGCTCCTCGATCCGGCGGGCCACCGCGCCCGGGTCGACGGCCACCAGGGCGTCGCCGGTGGTGATGTCCGCGGCCCGCCGCACGGCCTGCTCGGGGGTGTGGGACGTCCCGGTCACCGTGACGTCGTCCACGTCCAGCAGCGGCGACTGGGTGGCCGCGGCCGCCACCACACCCAGCGCGAGGACGCCGAGCGCCAGCGTGACCCGCTTGAGGCGCCGGCGGCCCTCGTCCCGGCGCACCGCGATGCGCCGCGAGCGCATGCGGGGGTCGACCGGGACGGGGGGCGTGGGCGGGGCGGCCTCGCCCTCCGGTGACATCGTCTCGACCGAACCATCACCCTCTAGTCGAGAGTCAGACTTGGGTCCGTTGCGAGGCTTTTCGTCATCCGTCATGGACTCTCAACCCTCGACTTCTGCTTGAGAGTTGGCACCGAAGCCCACCAGGCGGGTCTCGGGCACCAGGTCGGTGCCGGTGGCCTCGGCCACCCGGCGGCGCACCTCCCCCATGAGCGCCCAGAGGTCGTCGGCCGAGCCGCCCGGGTCGGCCTGGAAGAAGTTGGCGTGCTTGGTCGACACGGAGGCGGTGCCGTGGCGTAGGCCCTTGCACCCCGAGACGTCGATCAGCCGACCCGCCGAGTCACCGGGCGGATTGGTGAACACCGAGCCCGCGTTCTGGCCGCCGGGCTGGTTGGCCCGCCGCCAGGCCACGATCTCGGAGAGCGTGCGCTCCCCGGCCGTCCGGTCCCCCACGGCCAGGCCCACCGTGGCCGCCACCACCACCTGCGCCGGACCGACGGCCGAGCGCCGGTAGCCCAGCGCCAGGTCCGCCACCGGCATCGTACGGACCGCACCGCCGCCGGCCAGGTCGACGAGCTCGGCCTCGAGCAGCGTGGCCGCCATGTCCGAGCCGTGGCCGCCGGCGTTCATGCGCACCGCGCCGCCGATCGACCCGGGGACGCCCACGGCCCACTCGAACCCCGTCAGCCCGGCCCGCACCGTCTGGCGAGCCACGACCGGCAGGGCTGCGGCCCCGCCGGCCCGCACCCGGGCGCCGGCGATGTCCACCGCGGTGAAGCCGTCGCCCAGCACCACGGCCACGCCGTCGAAGCCGGCCTCGGCCACGAGGAGGTTCGAGCCTTTGCCCACCACGAGCACGTCGAGGCCCGTGGCCGCCACCGCCTCGGCCACCGCCGCGAGGTCGGCGGCCGAGCCGGCCTGGACCAGCAGCGCCGCCGGGCCGCCGACCTTGTAGGTGGTGAACGGGCCCAGAGCGACCTCCCGGCGGGCCCGCCCGCCGAGGAGGGCGGCGGCCCGGTCCACGGCCTCCGGCCCAGGGGTCACGTACGGGCCTCGAGGTCGGAGACGATGCGGGGCGGCAGGGTCGTGAGGTCCCCGGCCCCCAGGGTCAGGCACAGGTCGCCCGGGCGCAGCACCGAGTCGAGCCACAGCTCCACGTTCTCGAGGCTCGGCAGCCAGGCCACCTGTGCCCACGGGTGGGCGTCGAGCACGGCGTTCACGATCAGCTTGCCGGTGACGCCCGGCCGGGGCGCCTCGCCCGCGGCGTACACGCCGGTCACCGCCAGCAGATCGGCGTCGACGAAGGCGTCGGCGAACTCGCGCCACAGCGCCTCGGTGCGGCTGTAGCGGTGGGGCTGGAACACCGCCACGACCCGCGCCCACGGGCCCCAGGCCGCGGCGGCCAGCGCCGCGGCCACCTCGGTGGGCAGGTGGTCGTAGCTGTCCACCACGGTCACCCCCGCCGCCTCGCCCCGCAGCTCGAAGCGCCGGGCCACGCCGGAGAACGCGGCCAGGGCGGCGGCGCCGTCGGCCAGCGGGACGCCGTGCGTGTGGGC
>JBKPRV010000338.1:0-5941 GCA_046734715.1 Actinomycetota bacterium
GGTCCAGCTCCACCGCGAGGTGCTGCGCTGGACCGACGTGGCCCGCGACCACGTGAGCGCCGACGACGAGCCCGAGCTGCGCGCCCTGCGGGCCGACGCCCTGTTCTCCGTGGGCGACCCCGGCGCGGTGATCGCCTACCGCAGCGCCCTGGCCCTGGCGTCGCCCGACGACGCCCGCGGGCTGCGGGCCCGCCTGGCCCGCGCCGCCCTGTACGCCGGCGACGTGGCCACCGCCCGCGAGGCCCTGGCCGGCCTGGAGCCCGACGGCGGGCCCGACGACGCGGGCGTGCTCCACGCCCGGGGCATGCTCGCCTACTTCTCCGGCGACCTGGACGCCGCGGGGGAGGCGGCGGACACCATCCGGGGCTTGGCGGTGGCGGGCGGAGCATCTGTCAAAGTGCTCGACGGCATCACCTTGCAGGGCCTGGTCGCCCACAACCGGGGCCAGTGGTTCGACCGGCTCGGCCGCGAGTTGCGCGCCACCAGCGAGAGCCCCGCCTTGGCCACCACCGTGTTCGACTCCCACCTGTGCGTGGCCGAGTACCTGCTGTACGGGCCGACGCCCTATGACGAGGTCATCCGCCTCGCCACCCGCCTGCGGCACCAGGCCGAGGCGCTCGGGGCCCGGCCCGCGGCGGCCTTCGCCACCTCGGTGGCGGGGGAGGCGGCGCTGCTCGCCGGCGACCTCGACGCCGCCCGGCGGGACCTGACCGACGCTCTCGAGATGCACACCGAGCTGGGAGCGGACATGGGCCGCTCGCACGCGCTCCAACGCCTGGCCGAGCTGGAGCTGATCGTGGGCGAGCCGGTCGAGGCCCGGCGGCTCTTGCGCCGCGCCCTGCTCATCGCCCGGTGGACGCCGCTGGCGTCGCACCTGCTCCAACGCATCTACGGCACGCTGGTGGCGGCCGCCCCCGACAGCGAGGCGGCGATCGCGGTGGTGGAGGAGTCGATCGAGGCCGCCGACGAGCACACCACCTGCATCATGTGCCACGTCATGATCGCGGTGCCGGCGGCCATCGCCTACGCCGAGGGCGGCCGCCTGGACGAGGCCTACGCCTGGCTGGCCGAGGCGGAGGTGTCGGCCGCCCTGTGGCAGGGCACCGCCTGGCAGGCGGCGGTGCGCGAGGCACGCGCCCACCTGGCCCGGGCCGAGGGCGACGAGCCCGCCGCGAGGCACCTGCTCGACGAGGCCGCCGGCCTGTTCGAGGAGGCCGGCCAGCCGCTAGACGCCCAGCGTTGCTACGACGCCCTCGACACCCTCGGCGGCGTCGACGCCGTCGGGCCCTGATCCGGGGACCTCGGGCACGGAGAAGTTCTCCTCCTCGAACCAGGCCCGGTAGCAGTCCTCGCCCATGGCGGCGAACACGGGCGCCGTCTGGGTCGCCTGCGCCCGAAGGGCGGCCATCTTGGTGTCGGCCAGCTCGTCGTCCAGCCGCACCGAGACGGCGACGCCGTCCTCCGGAGTGGTCACGGGCAGCCCGGGGCCGAAGATGCCCAGCTCGCGGTGGATGTCCGCGAAGCGGTCGGCCCAGCGATCGGTGGTGGTCGCCCGCAGCAACCGGGGCCGGCGACGCGGGCGGAGGGACCGCCAGGCGGCCTCGACCCACGCGGACACCGCCTGGTGGTCAGGGTGGCCGGTCATGCCCTCGGGACCGAAGGTCACGATGGTGTCCGGCCGGACCTCGGCGATGAGGTCGGCGACCAGCCGCACGCCCATGCCCCGGTCGAGGCCGGCGAGCGTGCCGTCCTGCAGGCCGAAGCAGCGGTGCTCGTCCACCCCGAGGATGGCCATGGCCGCCCGGATCTCGTGGTCGCGGGTGCGGGCCAGGCGCTCGGGGGGCCAGCGCTCGGCGTCGTCGGTGCCGTGCTCGCCCCGGGTCATGGTCACGCACACGACCCGCTGCCCGGCGCCGCGGGCCAGGGCCATGAGCCCGGACGAGAGGTAGGTCTCGTCGTCGGGGTGGGCCCAGACGCCGAGGACGGTCCCCAACGCGGCGGCGTCGTCGTGGGTGCGGATGACAGCGGTCATCGGCCCGCCCCCCACGCCAGGACCCAGAGCACGGGCATGCCCGCCGCGATGGCGGCGAGCGACGAGCCGGTCCGGCGGGCGGCCACGAGCGCCACCGCCGAGGCGGCCAGGGGCGCCAGCACGTCGAGCGCTCCGGCCGTGGAGACCGTGGCCCGCGCCACGACGGCGTCGGCGGCCACGGCCGCGAACGTGACCGGCACGGCGTAGGCCGAGATCCGCTCGACCCGGCCGAGCGCGCCGACCCGGTCGACGAGCACGGCCGGCACGAACCGGAAGGAGTAGCTGGCGGCGCCCGCGACGAGCAGGGTGAGCCATACGGTCATGGTTGGTCCTCCGGTGTAGGGGTGGAGGGTAGCGAGACGGCGGCCACCGTGAGGCCGGCCACGATGGCGGTGAGCACGCCGAGGTGCAGGGGCAACGCCCGGCCGACGATCGCCACCGCCACGGTGACGAGCACGGCCCGCACGGCCACACGGTCGGTGACGCGGCGCTGGGTCTCCCCCAGGAGGAAGAGCGGGACGACGAAGGCGAGCTCCAGGCCGGCCGGGAGGGCGTCGGCGGTGAGCACCCCGATGCCGCTGGCGAGCAGCCAGGTGAAGCACAGCACGACGGCCGCGCCCAGGTAGTGGTCGTGAGCCTCGGCCATGGCCCGGGCGTCGCCACCGGCGGCGTCGGCTCGGGCGTAGCCGTCCGCCCCGACCGCGAAGCTCGGGTCCACCAGCAGGTAGCAGGCCAGCGCCCGCCACCAGCGGGGTGTGTTGCGCCATCGGGCGCCGGACGCGGCCGAGTAGACGATGAGGCGGGCGTTGATGGCGAGCACGGTGGCCACCACCACCAGGCCCGCGGCCCCGGCGTCGAACAGCCCGACCGCGGCGACCTGGGCGCCGCCGGAGTAGAGGAGCGGTCCGCTCAGCCAGCCCGCCAGCGCCGGCACGTCGGCCTTGCCGGCCGCGACCCCGACGACCAGGCCATACGTGGCCATGCCCGGCAGCCAGGTCGCCATGGCTCGCGCGCCGGAGATGTGTCCGGGCCGGACGGCCGTGTGCCCCGGCCGGAGGGGGAGCCGGCCGGGGTGGCGGAAGTGCGGGCGGGCGAGGGCAACCATGGGGACAAAGGTGCACCACCGCGCTTGACGCATGCTTGGAGGGCACATGGAGAAACGGTGGATCCGCCTGACGCTCTTGTCAGCCACTTGACCGCCGGGTCAAGATTGGCGCATGCCGATCGACAAAGAGGCGCTGCGGGCCAAGTACCGAGCGGAGCGCGACAAGCGCCTCCGCCCCGACGGCAACGCCCAGTACCTGCGGCTCAAGGGCGGGCACCTCGAGCGCTACCTGGAGGACCCCTACACGCCGTTCACCGAGCGCGAGCCGCTGACCGACCACGTCACGTTCGCGTTCATCGGCGGCGGCTTCGCCGGGCTCGTCACCGGGGCCCGCGTCAAGGCGGCGGGGATCGAGGACGTGCGCATCATCGAGAAGGGCGGCGACTTCGGCGGGACCTGGTACTGGAACCGCTACCCGGGAGCCATGTGCGACACGGCGTCGTTCGTGTACATGCCGCTGCTGGAAGAGACCGGGCACATGCCCAGCGAGAAGTACGCCCACGCCCCCGAGATCCTCGAGCACTGCCAGCGCATCGGGAAGCACTTCCGCCTCTACGACGGCGCCCTGTTCCACACCGAGGTCACCGACCTGGAGTGGGACGACGCCGCCTCCCACTGGATCATCTGCACCAACCGGGGCGACCGCTTCACCGCCCAGTTCCTCGGCATGGGCACCGGCCCGCTGCACGTACCGAAGCTCCCCGGCATCCCCGGGATCGACGACTTCCGCGGCCACTCGTTCCACACCAGCCGCTGGGACTACGAGTACACCGGCGGCGACCCGGCCGGCGCGCCGATGGATCGCCTGCACGACAAGCGGGTCGGCATCATCGGCACCGGGGCCACCGCGGTGCAGTGCGTCCCCGAGCTGGCCCGCGCCTGCGAGACGCTCTACGTCTTCCAGCGCACGCCCAGCTCGGTCGACGTCCGTGACAACCGGCCCACCGATCCCGACTGGTTCGCGGAGATCGCCACCCCGGGCTGGCAGCAGCGCTGGCTGCAGAACTTCACCGCCAACCAGGCCGGCGGCGTGGCCGACGAGGACCTGGTGATGGACGGGTGGACCGACCTCTCGCGCCGGTTCCGCAGCCGGATCATGTCCCTGCCGCCCGAGGACCTCGTGCCCGAGAAGATGATGGCCGCGTTCGAGGACGCCGACTTCGAGAAGATGGAGGAGATCCGCGGCCGGGTCGACTCGATCGTCGAGGACCACGCCACCGCCCAGAACCTGAAGGCGTGGTACCGCCAGCTGTGCAAGCGGCCGTGCTTCCACGACGAGTACCTGCAGGCGTACAACCAGCCGGGCACCCAGCTGATCGACACCGACGGGAAGGGAGTCGAGCGGATCACCTCGACCGGCATCGTGGTGGCCGGGGTGGAGTACCCGGTCGACTGCATCATCTACGCCTCCGGGTTCGAGGTCGGCACGCCCTTCGAGAGCCGCAACGGCTACGACCCCCGCGGGCGCGACGGCCGGCTCCTCTCGGACCACTGGGCCGACGGCATGCGCACCAAGCACGGCACCCACGTGCACGGGTTCCCCAACCTGTTCATCGTGCAGCCGACCCAGGGAGCCAACCTGATCTCGAACGTCCCCCACAACCTGGTGGAGGCGGGCACCACCATCGCCCTGGTCATGAAGCACGCCCTCGACGAGGGCCACAACCGGGTCGAGCTCACCGCCGAGGCCGAGCAGGAGTGGCTCGACCTGCTGGCCACCGGCCCCGGCATGATCATCGGCTCCCCGGACTGCACTCCGGGCTACTACAACAACGAAGGCCAACCCGGCGGACCGGGCGCGTGGACGTTCGTCGGCTACCCGATGGGCGCCTCCGCCTACTTCACGTACCTCGAAGAGTGGCGCACCCGCGGCGACTTCGAGGGCCTCACGTTCCGGTAGGCACAGCGGCACCTTCCCCGTAGGCGAGACTGAGGCGATGGCTGGTGCCCGCCTCTTTGCCGGCGCGGCCGATGCACCCCGGGCACGGCGGGCTACCGATGTCCTAGCGGTCGTGCTCGGCGCGATCGGGCTGCTCTTCCTGAGCCTGGCCGAGTCGCCCCTGCCGGCGATCTTCCGCCCGGTGAACCGGGTCATCGCCGCGCTCCCCGATCTGCTCACCGGGCTGTGGCAGGTGGCCGTAGGGCTGCTGGCGTGGTGGGGGCTGGCCCTCCTGATCGCCGCGCTCGTCCGGGGCCGGCTGTCCGTCGCCCGCGACCTGGCGCTGAGCGCCGGGGTCGCCGCCGTCCTGTCCTACCTGGTGGCCGAGGCCGTCTACGCCGGCTGGCCGCCCGGCAGCGAGTGGCACCTCTACGGGCCGCCCGCCTGGTACCCCGCCGTGCAGCTGGCGGTGCCGGCCGCCGCCGTCATCACCGCCTCCCCGCACCTGACCCGGCCCGCCCGCCGGCTCGGGCGCTGGCTCATCGCCTGGGCGGCATTGGGCGTCGTCGCGCTCAGCGCCACCAGCATCCTCGGGGCCACCGCGGGCCTGGTGGGCGCGGTCATCGCCGCGGGCCTGGTCCACCTCGCCTTCGGCTCGGGGTGGTCACGTCGGCCCTGGGGGAAGCCGAGCGCCAGGAGGCCGGGGTCTTCACCGTCGAGGCCCTCGACGCCGAGGGCGCCCCCATCATCGTGCGCGTCAACGGCCGCGACGCCTACGACACCGCGCTGGTCTCGACCCTGTGGCGGGCGGTCTGGCTGCGCCAGCCGGGCGCCCAGCTGCGGCTCAGCCGGCTGGCGCAGGTCGAGCACGAGGCCCTGCTCACCCTGCTGGCGAGCCAGGCCGGGATCGCCACCGACGAGGTAG
>JBKPRV010000339.1:0-15958 GCA_046734715.1 Actinomycetota bacterium
CGTCAGGCCGGGGCCAGGGGCGGGAGCAGGCGTGGGGGCGGGGGTAGGGGGAGGGGATGGCGTCGTGGCCGGCCGGCCGACGGTGGCCGCCATGATCGCCGCGCCCAGGGCGACGCCGTGCTTGGGGTGCGCGTCGACAGCCACCGGGCGGCCCAGGGCCGAGGAGACCATCTCCGCCACCAGCGGAGTGCGGGACGAGCCGCCCACCAGCAGCACCGCGGTCACGTCGGCAGGGGACACGTTGGCCGCGCGCAGGGCCCGCTGGGTGGCCGTGATCGTGTCGGTCAGCGCGGGCCGGACCATCTGCTCGTACTCGACCCGGGTCAGGCGTACCTCGGTCTGGAGGTTGGGCAGCAGCACCGGGATGGACACGTCCGTGTCGGAGGACAGGGCTTCCTTGGCGTCGACGCACTCCTGGCGCAGGCGGGCCACCGCGGCCGCGGCCGCCGGGTCGTTGGGGTCGAGCGCGCCGAGCGCGCCGTCGATCGAGCTCTCCACGTGCCGGAAAACGGCCTCGTCGAAGTCGATGCCGCCGAGCCGCTCGATGCCCTCGGGCGTGCCCAGCACGTCCCAGCCGGCCTCGGTCTTCCGCAGCACGGCGGCGTCGAACGTGCCGCCGCCCAGGTCGTACACGGCGATGACCGAGCCGGTCTCGACCCGGGACTGCGAGGCGTAGTGGATGGCGGCCGCCTCGGGCTCGCTGAGCGTGGTGACGTCGCCGAGGTCGGCCATGCGGATGGCCTGGCGCAGCAGGTCGGTCTTGAACGGGCCCCAGTTGGCCGGATGGGTGGCGGCGATGCCGTCCGCGGGGCCGCCCTCGGCCTCGGCCACGCGGTCGACGACCCAGCGCAGGAGCTTGGCCATCAACGCGTCGGCCGAGTAGGGCGTGCCCGACACGATGATCGGGGTGGGATCGCCGAGGCGGCGCTTGAACTCGCGCGCCACCCGCTGCGGCTCAGTCGCCGCTCGGCGGGCCGCGGCCTCGCCGGTGAGCACGGTCTCGTCGTCGCGCAGCAGGATGACCGAAGGGATGGTCGCCGCCCGGTTGCCCAGGCCGGCCACATCGTACCGGCCGTCCCGCCACACGGCGGCCGCCGTGTACGTCGTACCGATGTCGATGCCTAGGAAATAGCCCACGTAGCCGCCTCCGCCGGGGTTACGGAAGGGCGAAGTATACGGTTCACATGGTCTCGGCGAAGCTCACTTCGCCCTCGCCCCGCAGCACGTTCTTGAGCAGCTTGCCGGAAGCGTTCCGGGGCAGGGGATCGCTGCGCACTTCGACGTAGGCGGGCACCTTGAAGTCGGCCAGCTCGGCCGCCACCCAGCGGCGGACGTCGTCCTCGTTGAGCTCGTGGCCCGCCTCGACCTGCACCACCGCCTTGACCTCCTCGCCGAGCTCGGGGTGGGCCACGCCGATCACCGCGGCGTCGGCGACCGCCGGGTTGAGCACCAGGCGGTTCTCGATCTCGACGCAGTAGATGTTCTCGCCGCCGCGGATGATCATGTCCTTCTTGCGGTCGGTGATGGCGAGGAAGCCCTCCTCGTCGAGGTGGCCGATGTCGCCGGTGTGGAGCCAGCCCTCGGGGTCGATGGCCTCCGCCGTGGCCTCGGGCTTGTTCCAGTAGCCCTTCATGAGGATCGGCCCCCGGATGCAGACCTCGCCGGTCTCGCCTTCGCCCAGGGGCTCGCCGTCCGCGTTCACGATCTGCACCTCGACCGTCGGCACCGGGGGGCCCACCGACCACGGCTTGCGCTTGGCGTCGTCGCCGCTGATGACGGTGGCCACCGACGACGTCTCGGTCAGGCCGTAGGCGTTGGAGGTCGACCGCACCTGGGGGAAGGTGTCGGCGATCTTGCGCTGGAGCTCGTCGGCCGACGGCGAGCCTCCGAACGCCACCGTGGTCACGCTGGTGGTGTCGTAGTCGTGGCGGCCGGGGTGCTCGCACACCCGCCACACCATGGTGGGGACCGTGGCCCACACCGTGACCTGGTGGTCCTGGATCAGGCGCAGTACGTGCACGGGGTCGAAACGCCCCTCGGGGATGACGATCTTGATCCCGGCCAGCAGCCCCACCACCAGGCCGGAGTGGCAGCCCGACACGTGGAACAGCGGCGAGGTCAGCAGCGACACCGTGGGCCCGCCGCTCAGCGCCGAGCCCCCCGACGGGTTGGCCATGGTCGCCGACACCGTCGAGTAGATGGTGTTCTGCAGGTTGGCGATCATCGAGCGGTGGGTGGAGATGGCGCCCTTGGGCTTCCCGGTGGTGCCCGAGGTGTAGAGGATGACGGCGGCGTCGTCCTCGTCGATGACGGCGTCGGAGAACTCCTCGCGGGGCGAGCCGGTCAGCACGTCGACCGGGTGCAGGGTGGCCGAGCCGGGCGTGTCGGGGAAGTCGTCGGGCCGGGCGTCGATGAGGAAGACGTGCGCCAGCTCGGGGGCCTCGTCCAGCCGGTCGGCGATGCGCTCGAACCGCTTGCGGTCCGCGAACAGCACCGTGGCACCCGAGTCCTGCAGGCCGTAGAGCACCTCGTCGGCCTTCCACCAGCCGTTCAGCCCCACCAGGATCGCCCCCTGGGCCACGGTGGCCCAGAAGGCCAGGCACCACTCGGGGTTGTTCTGGCTGAGGACCGCCACCCGGTCGCCGGGCCCGATGCCGTACTCGCCGGCCAGCAGGTGACCCATGCCGTTGGCCTCGGCCACGAAGTCTCGGAAGCCGTACTCCCGGTCGCCGTAGGCCAGGAAGGTGTCGTCGCCCCGGGCGGCCGCACCCTGGGCGATCTCGCGCAACGAGCGCATGCGCTGGGCATACACCTGCAGCGGGCGCCCGGCGACGTCCTCGGTCACCACCTCGAACATGCCGCCCGGGCCGGTGAGTTGGGCGCGGACCTCTGCCAGGCTGGGCATGACCATCCCCTCGTGTCGCTGATGCGGTCGTCAGTCGGAGACTAGCGAGCGCCGTCCCGAAAGTCGGAGGCGACGGGGCGCGCCCACGGGGAGATCGGAGGCGACGGGGCGCGGCTACCAGAAGTCGGAGGCGACCAACGAGTGCTACCGGAAGTCGGAGGCGACTTCAGTGGCGAAACGGCTCAGGCCGTCGAGCTTGGCCTGGCCGGTGCCGAACGTGCCGTCGGGCACGATCAGCTCGTCCACCCCGATCTCGGCGTAGCGGGCCAGGACGTCCCGCAGGCGTCCCGGGGTGCCGGCCATGATCGGGCGGCCCGGCCGGGACATCAGCTCCTCCCCCCGGGCGTCGTCGGCCGTGAACAGCACGACGGCCTGGCAGCTGCGGGCGATCTCGCTCGGGTCCCGGCCTGCGGCCTCGCACGCCCGGTCCAGGGCGGCCGAGCGCTCGGCGATGTGGCCGGGCAGGCCCCAGGTGTTCCACTCGTCGGCGTGACGGGCGGTGATGCCCAGCATGCGGTCGCCGCTGGCGCCGATCAGGATCGGCAGCCGCGCCTGGACCGGCTTGGGCTCACACCGCGCCTCGGTGAGCCGGTAGTGCTTGCCTTCGAAGTTCGTCACCGGCTGGGTGAGCAGGCTGCGCACCAGCTGCACCGCCTCGTCGAACCGGCTCACCCGCTCGCCCACCGGGGGCAGGTCGATGCCGTAGGCCTCGTGCTCGTTCTCCTGCCAGCCGGCCCCCATCCCGAGCACGAAGCGGCCCTCGCTGACGTGGTCGGCGGTGGCCGCCATGTTGGCCAGCACCGCGGGGTGGCGGTACGTGTTGCCGTACACGAGAGTGCCGATCCGCACCCGTTCGGTCACCGTCCCCAGCGCCCCCGCCATCGTGCCCGCCTCCAACGTCGGCGTCTCGACCGGGAAGGGACCGCCCGGCATGCCCATGAAGTGGTCGGCCACGTACACGCGGTCCCACCCGGTGGCGTCGGCGTGGCGGGCGGTGGCGAGCAGCTCGGACCAGGGCTGGAAGAGGCTGGGCCAGACGGAGAGGCGCATCCCCTCAGCATGCACCCTCGCGACCCGTGTCACGGCCGCCATGGGGCGGCAGGTGTCACGGCCGCGCCATACGGTGCAGCATGCGCACCGCCGTGTCCCTCCCGCCGTTCACCGACCCGGCCACGCTGGTGGCGATGGCCGTGGAGGCCGAGAACGCCGGCTGGGACGGCGTGTTCCTGTGGGACCACGTGGTGCTCTTCCCCGAGATGGGCCTGGACGTCCACAACCCGTGGGTGGTCCTGGGCGCCATCGCCCACGCCACCGAGCGGGTCGTGCTGGGCACCCTCGTGACCCCGCTGGCCCGGCGCCGGCCCCAGTCGGTGGCCCGCGAGCTGATCACGCTCGACCACCTGAGCGGCGGCCGGGGCCTGCTCGGGGTGGGCCTGGGCGACCCGGCCGAGTTCAACTTCGCCGCCTTCGGCGACGCCGCCGACGCCCGGGAGCGGGCCGCCCGGCTCGACGAGAGCCTGACCGTGATCGACGGGCTGCTGCGGGGGCCGGTCAAGCACGAGGGCGAGCACTTCCACGTCGACGCCGAGCTCCGCCCCCGCCCGGTCCAGCAGCCCCGCCCGCCGATCTGGGTCGCGGGTGTCACGCCGCACCGCCGCCCGCTGGAGCGGGCCCTGCGCTGGGACGGCTTCGTGCCCATCTCGCTCTCCAGCCTGATGTCGCCCGAGGACATCGCCGCCTACCTGGACGGCGTGGACCGCCCGGACGGGTGGGAGCTGGTGGCCAACCTCGCCCCCGGCTACGGCCCGGAGGACTACGAGGCCATCGGCGCCACCTGGGTGATCGAGGGCGCCTGGCCGGTGGAGGACTGGGTGGCCGAGCTGCGCGACCGGATCAAGGGCGGCCCCTGATCAGCGCAGCCGCTCCACCACGTAGTCGATGCAGTGGGTGAGCGCCTCGACGTCCTGGGGGTCGATGGCGGGGTAGAGCGCGATCCGCAGCTGGTTGCGGCCCAGCTTGCGGTAGCTCTCGGTGTCGAGGACGAAGTTCTGGCGCAGCACTGCGCTGACCGTGGTGGCCTCGATCGTGGCGTCCAGGTCGATGGTGGCCACCACGTGGCTCCGCAGCGCCGGGTCGGTGACGAACGGGGTGGCGTACTCGCTGCGCTCGGCCCAGCCGTAGATGATCTCGGCCGACCGGTCGCAGCGGCCGGCGGCGAAGCCCAGCCCGCCGTTGTGCAGGATCCACTCCACCTGCTGCACCGCCAGGAAGATGGTGGCCAGGGCGGGCGTGTTGTAGGTCTGGTCCTTGCGGCTGTTGTCGAGGGCGATGCCCAGGTCGAGGAAGGCCGGCACCCAGCGGTCGCCGTCGGCGATGCGCTCGATCCGCTCGACGGCGGCGGGGGACAGGGCCGCCAGCCACAGCCCGCCGTCGGAGGCCAGGCCCTTCTGCGGGGCGAAGTAGTAGGCGTCGGTCTGGGCCGCGTCGAACCGCAGGCCGCCGGCGGCCGACGTGGCGTCCACCAGCACCAGGCCCTCGGCCCCGTCGGGCCGTTGCAGCGGGGCGGCGACCCCGGTGGAGGTCTCGTTGTGGGTCAGGCAGTAGGCGTCGACGTCGGGCGTCGCCTTGGCCCCGGGGACGGTGCCGGGCGGCGACTCGATCACGTCCGGATCGTCCAGGTGGGGCGCGGCCAGGGCGCAGGCGGCGAACTTGGACGAGAACTCGCCGAAGGAGAGGTGCTGGCTGCGCTGCTCGATGAGCCCGAACGTGGCCGCGTCCCAGAAGGCGGTGGTGCCCCCGTTCCCCAGCGCCACCTCGTAGCCGTCGGGCAGCGACAGCAGCTCGGCGATCCCGTTGCGCAGCGCCGCCACCATGAACCGGACCGTCGCCTGGCGATGGCTGGTCCCGAGGTAGCTGCGACCGCTGTCGGAGAGGGCCACGAGCGCCTCCGGGCGCACCTTGGAGGGCCCGGAGCAGAAGCGGCCGTCCGCGGGCAACAGGTCATCCGGGATGGTTATCTCTGGGGTGGGCGGGGTCATCGGTGCCACTATCGCGGGCGTCGAGACCAAGGAGCCAGCCCGTTGCCCCCCACCCGCATCTCCGCTCGCGTCGCCGCCATCACGGAGTCGGCCACCCTCGCGGTCGACGCCAAGGCCAAGGCGCTCAAGGCCGCCGGCGAGCCGGTCATCGGCTTCGGCGCCGGTGAGCCCGACTTCCCCACGCCGGACCACATCGTGGCGGCCGCCATCGAGGCCGCCCGCAACCCCCGCTATCACAAGTACACGCCCGCCGCCGGGCTGCCGGACCTGCGGGACGCGATCGCGGCCAAGACCAAGCGCGACTCCGGCTACGACGTGACCGCGGCCCAGGTGGTGGTGACCAACGGCGGCAAGCACGCGATCTTCAACAGCTTCACCACCCTGCTCGACCCGGGCGACGAGGTGCTGCTCCCGGCGCCCTACTGGACGACCTATCCCGAGCCGATCCGCCTGGCGGGCGGCGTGCCGGTGGTGCTGCCCACCGACGAGAGCACCGGGTTCCGGGTGACGGTCGACCAGCTCGACGCGGCTGTCACCGAGCGCACCAAGGCGCTCGTGTTCGTGTCCCCCTGCAACCCCAGCGGGGCGGTCTACCCCCGCGACGAGGTCGAGGCCATCGGCCGCTGGGCGGTCGAGCGCGGCCTGTGGGTGCTCACCGACGAGATCTACGAGCACCTCACGTACGGCGATCACGAGTTCTCCTCGATCGCCACCCAGGTCCCGGACCTGGCCGACCGGGTCGTGGTGCTCAACGGCGTGGCGAAGACCTACGCCATGACCGGCTGGCGGGTGGGCTGGATGATCTCCCCGCCCGACGTGGCCAAGGCGGCCGCCAACCTCCAGTCCCACACCACCTCCAACGTGGCCAACGTCTCGCAGGTGGCGGCGCTGGCCGCCGTCTCCGGCGACCTGGAGGCGGTGGCCCAGATGCGGGCCGCGTTCGAGCGGCGGGGCCGCACCATGCACGGCTTGCTGTCCGCCATTCCGGGCGTGACCATCTTGGAGCCGCAGGGCGCGTTCTACGGCTTCCCGAACCTGTCCGCCTACCTGGGCCGCGACCTGGGCGGCACCACGCCGACCACGACGGTCGAGCTGTGTGGCGTCCTGCTCGACCAGGCCAAGGTGGCCGTGGTGCCGGGCGAGGCCTTCGACGCCCCCGGCTACGCCCGACTCTCGTTCGCGCTGGGCGACGACGACCTGGCCGAGGGCTGCGCCCGCATCGCCGGCCTCCTGTCCACCGCCCGCTGACCGCGTGGGGGGTGCCCCGGGGGCACCCCCGACGGTCAGCTCACGGCACCTCGAAGGTGAACTCGGCGGACTCGTCCTGGCCGACGGTGCCGGACTGGGGGGTCTCCTGGCCGGCCACGGTGATGGTGAGGTTGAAGTCACCGCCGCCGCAGTCGGAGCCGTCGTCCCGGGTCAATCGGAAGCCTTGGACGCTCACCGTGTATGTGCCCGACGGGGCGTCGCCCACCGGCCAGAACACGTTCTCGACGCCGCCGTCGTTGTCGCAGTTGACGTTGGAGTCGACGTCCAGCTGGCCACCGGTCGCCGTCGGCCCGGTGGCGAGGTAGTAGATCTCGGTCCCGTCCGGCTCGGTCACGTGCAGGTCGAGGTCGGAATCCGATGCCCACCGCAGGGTGACCTGGACGTCGCCGGTGCCCGTGTCGGGCTTGCTGACGCCGTCGGAGCCGACCGGCCGCTGGATCAGCCCGGCCGAGCTGAAGTCGACGAGCGTGACCTCCTCGAAGGCCGCATCGGCGGGCTCGACCTTGACGGCCGTGGCCGGGTCGAGGCCCTCCCAGGCGTCGTCCGGGTTCTCGGCCACGTCGTCCACGTTGAGGGCGTCGCTCTCGCTGGTGTCGCCCAGCGGGGACGGCTCGGCCAGCGGGTTGCCGCAGTTGCACTTGACCCGGGGCACGCCGGTGTTGTCGACCAGCACCGCGGTGCCGGCCTGCAGCAGCGACTGGAACGGGGTGGCCTCGCCGTTGCTGAACCCGTGGTTGGTCACCCGGGTGTCGTAGCGGAGCCGCACCGCGGTCAGCCCGGCCACGTAGTCGGGGATGCCCGCGGGCTCGACGTCCAGCACGCCGGCCCAGGCCTCGGCCTTGTCCGAGTTGGCCGGGTCGGTGAGGAACGCCACCAGGGCCGCGACGTCGCAGACTTGGGTGTCCCGGCTGCCCCCGTAGAGCGCCGGTTCACCGCCCTGGGCGACGCGACCGGCGAGGGGCGTGCCGACGTCCTCGGTGGTGGGGTCGGGGACCGCACTGAGGTCCGCGGCCGCCAGCTCGCCGGCCGCGTCGCCGACGTCCAGGTTGCCCGCGAAGTCGTCCTCCTGGACCATGCCGACGGGCTCGAGGACGATCTCCTCGCCCTTGTCGTCGCCGCTCAGCACGAAGAAGGCCCCCACGCCGATGGCCAGGACCACGAGGATGCCGAGGATCACCAGCAGCGGGGCACGCGAGCTCTTCTTGTGCGGCGGCGGCCCGCCGGGATAGGTACCGGGCGGGTAGGCGCCGGGAGGGCCGGGCGGGTAGCCGCCGGGTGGGTACTGCTCGCCGGAGCCCGCGGCATAGCCGGGGCCGGGGGGTGGGTAGCCCCCGGACGGATATCCGCCCGAGGGGTAGGCGCCCGGGTCGGGCGGGGGATAGGCGCCCGGTGCCGGCGGGGGATAGGCCCCGGGGTCGGGCGGGGGTTGGGGGTCGTAGCCTGCCGGCGGGCCCCAGCCCTGGTCGGGCGGGGGCTGGGCCGGGGGCGCGCTGCCTCCGGGGTCCGGCGGGGGCACCTGGGCCAGGGGCCAGCCGCAGCCGACGCAGGTCTGGACGCCAGGGGCGTTCATCGTGTGACAGTTACCGCACTCCACCGCAAGATTCCTGTCTGTGGCTGGGGTCGCGAGGGGATTTGCCCGGTGCGGGATCCTAGGCGGTCACCCCGACCCGCCTTTTCACCGCCGGGGAGCGGCGACCCGCCGACGCTACCCTCCGGGTGGTGCCACCTTACGGCTCCTGGACCACCCCCATAACGTCAGCCCTCGTCGTGAAGGCGGCCGCCGGCCTCGGCGGGGTCTCCATCGAGGGCGACACCGTCACCTGGTCGGAACAGCGACCGGAGGAGGGAGGGCGCACCCAACTGGTGCAACGCTCGGCCGGCGGCAGCACCGTCGAGCGCCTTCCCCAGGGGTTCAACGCCCGCACCGCAGTGCACGAATACGGCGGCGGCGCCTGGTGGACCAGGGGCGGGACCGTGTGGTTCAGCCACTGGGACGACCAGCGCCTCTACCGCCAGGAGGGTGACGCCCCGCCCGAGCCGGTGAGCCCGGAGCCCGAGGCGCCCCGCGGCGACCGCTGGGCCGACGGCGAGCTCGACGCCTCGGGCCGCTGGCTGGTGGTGGTGCGTGAGCACCACCCGCCCGGCCGCGGGGCCAAGGAGGTGACCAACGAGATCGTGGTGCTGGACACGACCGGCGAGCTGGCCGTGCGGCCGCTCGTCTCCGGGCCCGACTTCGTGTCCAACCCTCGCTTCTCGCCCGACGGGCGCCGGCTGTGCTGGCTCCAGTGGTCGCACCCCGACATGCCCTGGGACGGCACCGAGCTGTGCGCGGCCGAGGTGCGGGACACCCCGGTGGGCCCCGCGCTGGCGCACCTGGACGTGGTGGCGGGCCGCCCCCACCTGGGGCCGGGCGGCCACGGTGACGGCGAGTCGGTGTGCCAGCCCCGCTGGGCGGCCGACGGTTCGCTGTGGTTCGTCTCGGACCGCACCGGCTGGTGGAACCTGTATTGCCAGGCTCCCGCCGGGAAGATCGAGCCCAAGGTGCAGACCGAGGCCGAGATCGGCCTGCCCCAATGGATGTTCGGCCAGTCGCAGTACGCCTTCCTGGACGACGGCCGGGTCGTGTTCGCCTACGGGCGCGGCGGCCTCGACCACCTCGCCGTCCTGTCCCCGGACGGCTCCACCACCGACCTCGACCTGCCCTACACGTCGGTCTCCTCGGTGCAGGCCGCGGGCGACCGGGTGGTGTTCATCGGCGCGTCGGCCACCGCCGAGCCCGCGGTCGTCAGCCTGCGGCTCGGCCAGGCGACCGAGGTCCTGCGCCCGCCCCGCGACCTGGGGGTGGACCCCGGCTGGTTCTCCCAGCCCGAGCCCATCGACTTCCCCACCAGCGGCGGCCGCACCGCCCACGCGCTCTACTACCCGCCCACCAACCCCGACGTGGTCCCGCCGCCGGAGGAGGCCCCGCCGTTGCTGGTGGTCATCCACGGCGGGCCGACGGCGGCCGCCCGCCCCATGCTCCAGGTCGGCATCCAGTACTGGACCAGCCGGGGCTTCGGGGTGGTGGACGTCAACTACGGCGGCTCGACCGGCTACGGCCGCGCCTACCGCGAGCAGCTGCGCGGGACGTGGGGCATCGTCGACCTCGACGACTGCGAGGCCGCCGCCCGCTGGCTCGCCGGCCAGGGCCGGGTCGATCCCGCTCGCCTGTGCATCCGGGGCGGCTCGGCCGGCGGCTACACCACGCTGGCGGTGCTGGCGTTCCGCGACACCTTCGCCGCCGGCGCCAGCCATTACGGCGTCGCCGACCTGGAGGCCCTGGCGGTCGAGACCCACAAGTTCGAGAGCCGCTACCTCGACGGGCTCATCGGCCCCTACCCCGAGCGCCGCGACCTGTACGAGGCCCGGTCGCCCATCCACCACACCGACGGGTTCGACCGCCCGCTCATCGTGTTGCAGGGCCTGGAGGACGAGGTGGTCCCGCCCAACCAGGCCGAGATGATCGTGAACGCGCTGCGGGCCAAGCGGGTGCCGGTGGCCTACGTGACCTTCCCTGGCGAGCAGCACGGGTTCCGGCAGGCCGCCAACATCCGCAAGGCCCTGGACAGCGAGCTGTCGTTCTACGCCCAGGTCTTCGGCTTCGCCCCGCCGCCCGGCGAGGACATCGAGCCGGTCCCGGTGGAGAACCTGCCCGAGCCGGTCACGCCGCCGGCGTCGAATCCTCCAGCGTGAGCAGGTTGCGCTTGGCGTCGAGCCCGCCCGCGTAGCCGGTCAGCGTGCCGTCGGCCCCCACCACGCGGTGGCAGGGGACCACGATGGCCAGAGGGTTGGCGCCGTTGGCCGCCCCCACCGCGCGGGCACTGCCCGGGTGCCCCATGGCCTCGGCCAGGGCCGAGTAGCTGGTGGTCTCGCCGTAGGGGATGGCGGCCAGCGCCGCCCACACGCGCTGCTGGAAGGCGGTGCCCGCGGGCGCCAGCGGCAGGTCGAACGCCCGGCGCTCGCCGGCGAAGTACTCGCCGAGCTGCGCGACAGCCCCGGCGAACGGGGCAGAGTCCTCCCGCCACTCGGGCTCGATCGTGGTGCGGGCCGCGAAGCCGATGCGGGTGATGCTGCGGCCGTCTCCCGTGAGGACGAGATCGCCCACAGGGGAGGGAACGATGGTGAACACGGTGTCGGTCATGCTCTGTCAACGTCCGGTGCCCCACGGTTCGTGAGGTTGGTCCGGGCCAGGACCCCCGGCCACACTTGGGCGCGATGGCGCGCATCCTCGTGACCGAGAAGATCGCCGACGGCGGGCTCCAGCGGCTCCGTGACGCCGGCCACGTGGTCGATGTCCGGCTCGGGCTCACCCCCGAAGAGTTGATCGACGTCGTGCACGGCGCGGCCGCCCTGATCATCCGCTCCGCCACGCAGGTGAACCGCAAGGTGCTCGAGGCGGGCACCGACCTGGTGGTGGTGGGCCGGGCCGGCATCGGCCTCGACAACGTCGACGTCGAGACGGCGACGGAGCGGGGCGTGATGGTGGTGAACGCCCCCCAGTCGAACATCCTCTCCGCCGCCGAGCACACCATGGCCCTGCTGCTGGCCCAGGCCCGCAACATCCCCCAGGCCCACGCGGCGCTGACCGAGGGCCGCTGGGAGCGGTCCCGCTGGGAGGGCGTCGAGCTGTCGGACAAGACGCTCGGCGTGGTGGGTCTCGGCCGCATCGGGAAGCTGGTGGCGCAGCGGGCGCATGCGTTCGGGATGCGGCTGGTGGCCTACGACCCGTTCGTGTCCGAGGACCGGGCCCGCCAGCTGGGAGTCGAGCTGATGTCGCTGGACCGCCTGGTCGAGGTCAGCGACTTCGTCACCCTGCACGTGGCCAAGACGCCCGAGACGGTGGGGCTCATCGGCAAGGACCTGCTGGCGCGGGCCAAGCCCGGGATCCGCATCATCAACGTGGCCCGGGGCGGCATCGTGGACGAGGAGGCCCTCGCCGAGGCTGTGCGGGTCGGTCACGTCGCCGGCGCCGCGCTGGACGTGTTCTCCGACGAGCCCACGACCGACTCGCCGCTGTTCGGCCTCCCCCAGGTGGTGGTCACGCCGCACCTGGGCGCCAGCACCCGCGAGGCGCAGGACAAGGCGGGCGACACCATCGCCGAGCAGATCGGCCTGGCCCTGGCGGGCGAGTTCGTGCCGTTCGCGGTGAACGTGAGCGCGGCCGAGGCGTCGGAGACCGTGCGCCACTTCCTGCCGTTGGCCGAGCGCCTCGGCGCCATCTACACCGCGCTGGCCGAGGGGCTGCCCAAGGCGCTGGAGATCGAGTACGCGGGCCAGATCGCGGACTCCGACACCCGCATCCTCACCCTGTCGGTGCTCAAGGGCGTGTTCGGCGGGGTCACCGACGAGCCGGTGTCCTACGTCAACGCGCCCCGCATCGCCGCCGAGCGCGGGGTCGAGGTGCGGGACACTTCCACGGCCACCGCCCACGACTACGTCAACCTCATCTCCATTCGGGGCGGCGACCACGGCATCGGCGGCACGCTGGTCGGCCTGCGGGGCGAGCCCCGCATCGTCATGCTCGACGGCCACACCATCGACCTGCCCCCGGCCCGCCACATGCTGGTGGTCCGCAACGACGACCGGCCCGGCATGATCGCCTACGTCGCCGGCGTCCTGGCCGAAGCCGGGGTGAACATCGACGACATGCACCTGGGCCGCTCCGAGCGGGGCGAGGCCGCGCTCCAGGTGATCGCCACCGACCGCTCGGTCCCGGTGGAGGTCCAGGACGCCATCCGCGCCGGAGACGGTGTCGTCTCCGTGCACGCGTTGGGCTGACCGCTTACGCGTCAGTCGCTATCGGAGCCGGTTCCGGGCTCGGCCGGCTTGGCCGCCTTCTTGGCCGCGGCCTTCTTGCCCACCGCCTTGCCGGTCCCCGCGGCCTTCTTGGCCGGTGCCTTCTTGGCGGCCGGCGCCTTCTTGGCGGGCGCCTTCTCTGCCGCTGCCGCCTTCTTGGCCGGTGCCTTCTTGGCGGCCGGTGCCTTCTTGGCGGGGGCCTTGGTCGCCGCCGGGGCCTGGGGGGCGGCCTCCCGGGCCGGTCCCTCGCCGGTCGGGACCGTCACGGGCTCGGCCTCGGCCTTGTCGACAGGCGCGGAACGGGGCACCGCGGTCACCTTGTCGGGCACCCGGGCCGTCGACGTCGATGGGTCGGGGGTCGGCGGGGGCGAGGCCAGCAGCCTGCGCACGACCTGTTGCACGATCCCGACGATGGCTACCAGCAATCCCAATCGCACGACACGCCTCACGACGACGAGGCTAACCGTCTTGACTCCTCCCGTCGGGCTTCGGCACCATGGAGTGATGCGCCAGCCTGTCGCCGGCCTCCTCCTTACCTAAGGCGAGCACCCCACATAGGTGCTCGCCCCGCCTCCTGCGCCGATTCGGCTCAGGAGGCTTTTCAGTTTTCCGGTCAGCTTTCCGGTGACAGTTCCCCAGCCCACACGAGAGCGAGAGAGCGATGCCTCCCGAACCTGTGACCCCGAAGAAGATGCCGTTCGAGAAGTACGAGCCCTTCCTCCCGCTCCCGCTCGCGCTCGACGACCGGTGCTGGCCCAACCAGCGCATCACCAAGGCGCCGCGGTGGTGCTCGGTCGACCTACGGGACGGCAACCAGGCCCTGATCGACCCCATGGACCCGGCCCGCAAGCGCCGCATGTTCGACACGCTCGTGCAGATGGGGTTCAAGGAGATCGAGGTCGGGTTCCCCAGCGCCAGCCAGCCCGACTTCGACTTCATCCGCCAGCTCATCGAGGACGACCTGGTCCCTGACGATGTGACCATCCAGGTGCTGACCCAGTGCCGGCCGGAGCTCATCGCGCGCACCTACGAGTCGATCAAGGGCGCCCGCCAGGCCATCGTCCACTTCTACAACTCGACCTCGATCCTCCAGCGTCGGGTGGTGTTCGGCCTCGACTACGACGGCATCACCCAGATCGCCACCGACGCCGCCAAGCTGGCCCGCAAGCTGGAGGACGACGTCCCCGGCACCGCGGTGCGCTACGAGTACTCGCCCGAGAGCTTCACCGGCACCGAGATCGACTACGCCATCGAGATCTGCGCCGCGGTCAGCGACGTGATCGAGCCCGATGCGGACCGGCCGATCATCCTCAACCTGCCGGCCACGGTGGAGATGTACACGCCCAACATCTACGGCGACGTCATCGAGTACTTCCACCGCCACGTACCGAACCGGGACAGGATCGTGCTGTCCCTGCACCCCCACAACGACCGGGGCACGGCGGTGGCCGCCGCCGAGTTCGGCGTGATGGCCGGGGCCGACCGGGTGGAGGGCACCCTGTTCGGCAACGGCGAGCGCACCGGCAACGTGGACGTCGTCACGCTGGCCATGAACCTGTTCAGCCAGGGCATCGACCCCGAGATCGACATCAGCGACATCGACGCCATCCGCCGCGTGGCCGAGTACTGCAACCGGCTGCCGATCCACCCCCGCCATCCCTACGTGGGCGACCTCGTGTACACCGCCTTCTCCGGCAGCCACCAGGACGCCATCCGCAAGGGCTTCGCCGCCCTCGGCCGCGACTACGACGTCTGGGGGGTGCCCTACCTGCCCATCGACCCCAAGCACGTGGGCCGCAGCTACGAGGCCGTGATCCGGGTCAACAGCCAGTCCGGCAAGGGCGGCGTCGCCTACATCATGTCGGCCGAGCACGGCTACGAGCTGCCCCGGCGCCTGCAGATCGAGTTCTCCAAGACGATCCAGGGCATCACGGAGGACACCGGTACGGAGATCTCCCCGGGCCAGCTGTGGGACACGTTCGTGACCGAGTACATGGCCGAGGACGCGGGCGTGCAGCTCCTGTCGCACGAGTCGACGACGGGCGAGAGCGGGTCCCGGGTGGTGGCCCAGCTCATGGTGGACGGCGAACACCGCACCGTCACCGGCGAGGGCAACGGGCCCATCGCCGCCTTCGTGGCCGGCCTCCAGGCCGACCTCGGCGTCGAGGTCGACGTGGTCGACTACAGCGAGCACGCGGTCGGCGCCGGGTCGGATGCCGTGGCCGTCGCTTACGTCGAGACCCAGCGCGCCGACGGCGCGGTGCGCTGGGGCGTGGGCCGTCACGAGAGCATCACCACCGCTTCGTTCCGGGCCGTGATCTCGGCGGTGAACCGCCAGCGGGCCGACAGCCACGTGATCGAGCGCCACGAGCCGTAGCGGCGCACCCGCTCCCTGAACTTTTTCTCCGTTTGGATCTGTTACGCATGTCACACGTGCGCTACGATCCTCACTCCCAACGGCCGATCGAACGCCGAGCGAGCGCCCCGGGCCTGGGCCGGGCGTGCGTGACGGGTTCCTCCCGTCGGGGTCGGGTGCGCCCGGCCTCCGACGGGAGGGCGGCCGGCCTCTGACCTTCGGCCTGCTGGCGGCGCGCGCGCCCGGCTGTGCCATCCTGCGTCGCACCATGGACCGTCGTCGCCGTCTCCCCGCTGCCGTGCTGGCAGCCGTCCTGGTGGTGGCGGCGTGCTCGGGCCGGGACGGAGGCGGTGACGGGGCCGCCAACCGGTCGGAGGACGAGTCCGCCGCCGACACGACGGGCGCCCCTGTGTCACCCACCGCGGGCGCTCCGGGCGTCGGCGACCCCTACTACCCGGGCGCGGGCAACGGCGGCTACGACGTCGGCCACTACGCCCTCGACCTCGCCTGGGACCCCGACAGCGAGCGCCTCCAGGGGACGGCCACGCTGACCGT
>JBKPRV010000340.1:0-17239 GCA_046734715.1 Actinomycetota bacterium
GGCGTGGCCCGCCGCACGCGGTCGTAGACGGCGTCGACCTCCTTGGCGAAGGTCTCGTTGTCGACCAGCTCGACCGAGCCGGTGGGCTCGTCGAGCCAGCGGGCGACACGGGCGTCGATGCGCAGCGCCACCGCCTCGGCGGCCGGCCCGTAGCCGAAGCGGCCGTAGATGGGGTACTCGGCTGCGATCAGCGCGGCCACCGGCTCGCCCCGCTCGGCGATGTCGGCCAGCTGCGCCCGCATCAGCCCGGTCAGATGGCCCCTCCGCCGGTGGGTGGGCAGCACGCCCACCGCGCTGACGGCCCCGGTCGGCACTTCGCCGCCGCCGGGCACGGTCAGCGGGGTGGGGAAGGCGTAGGCCACGCCCGCCAGGCGCCCGTCCGCATCCACGCTCGCGTGGGAGCGGGAGAGGTCCGTGAACGTGCGGCGGAAGGCCACCATCTCGTCGCTGGCCGCCGGTTCCAGGAAGGCGGTGCGCACCACGTTGAGCCACGTGGCGAGCTCGTCGTCCCTGATGGTGCGTACGGTCGCCTCGGTCATCCCGACGAGGGTAGGCCCCGACCCGAGCCGCCACCCCCGGAAATATCTTGCTCGGGACCATCGGCCCACGCCCGCCGCCGCATCTCGTAGAGGGCGATAGCCGCGGCCGTACCCACGTTGAGCGAGCCGATGCGCCCGAGCTGGGGGATGAAGGCCACCGCGTCGCACAGCGCCAGCGCCGCGGGGGACAGGCCCCGGTCCTCGTGGCCGAGCATGAGGGCCACCGGACCGTCCAGCGCCACGCGGTCGAGAGGGACGGCGTCGTCGGTGAGCTCGACGCCCACGATGCGGTACCCGGCCTCGCGGGCCGCGGCGACCGCCTCGGCCACGGTGTCGTGCCAGGACCAGTCCAGGTACCGCTGCGACCCCAGCGCGGTCTTGGCCGTCTTGGCGTTGGTGGGGGAGGCGGTGTCGCCCACCAGCCACAGGTGGTCGACCTTGAACGCCGCCGCGGTGCGCAGGATGGCGCCCACGTTGAACGGCGACTGCACGTGGTCGAGCACCAGGCCGACCTCGCCGGCGGCGTGGCGCCGCCAGGTCCGGTGCAGGCGCTTGAGCCCGGTGGAGTCGAGCTGGCGGGTCACGGGCCCGTCCCGGCCGCGGCCCGCACGGCGAGCACGCGGTAGCCCATGCGGCTGGCGACCCGGTCGACGGCCCAGCCCTGGCCCTCCAGCCAGCGGTGCAGCGAGTCCGCGCCCAGGTGCTTCTGCACGACGAGCAGGGCGTGCCCGCCGTCGCCCAACCGGCCGAGCCAGCCCGACAGCAGGTCGTGCAGCACGGCCTTGCCCACCCGCACCGGCGGGTTGGACCACAGCGCCGCGAACCGCACGTCGCCGGGCACGTCCTCGGGCGCGGCCACCCGCACGTTGGCCAGTCCGGCGGCGGCCGCGTTGGCGCGGGTCAGCGCCCGCGCCCGCTCGTTCACGTCCACCGCCCACACCGTGGCGCCCGGGGCCCGGGCCGCGAGGGTCAGGGCGATGGGGCCGTAGCCGCAGCCGAGGTCGCAGAGATGCCCGGTGCCGGGCGGGTCCGGCGCCGCCAGCAGGAGCACCTTGGTGCCCGGATCGACCCGGCCGGCGGAGAAGACGCCCCGGTCGGAGACCAGCGTGAAGGAGCGGTCGGGCAGGTCGAGGCGCACGCTCGACGGGCGTGACGGGACGGCCGGGTCGGGCGAGAAGTAGTGCTCGGGCTGAGCGGACGAGCCCACGTCGAGCGACGGTAGCCTGGTGCGCCATGGCTCCCTACAGCATCCGAGTGGTCGGCGACCCGGTGCTCCGCCAGCGGGCCGCCGAGGTCACCACCATCGACGGGCGCCTGGTGAAGCTGGCCGAGGACATGCTGGCCACCATGTACGACGCCCCCGGCGTGGGGCTGGCCGCTCCGCAGGTGGGCGTGGAGAAGCGAATGTTCGTCTACGACGTGGGCGAAGGCGGCCGCACCCTCATCAACCCCGCCATCACCGAGAGCGACGGCGAGTGGGCCTACGCGGAGGGCTGCCTGTCGGTGCCCGGCCTGTCGTGGGACATCGTGCGGCCCAAGCAGGTGCTGCTCACCGGCCTCGACCTCGACGGCAACGAGGTGCAGGTCGAGGCGGACGAGCTGCTGGCGCGCTGCTTCCAGCACGAGATCGACCACCTCGACGGCGTGCTGCTCCTGGAGCGGCTCGACCCCGACACCCGTCGCAAGGCCATGCGCACCATCCGCGAGCTGGGCATCGGTCCGTCGGTGCTGGCCGACGCCGAGCCCAAGCCCGGCGGCTTCTCCCTCCGGTAGGTGGCCCTGCCCCCGGCGCCGGCCGATCCCCGGCGCCTCGTGTTCCTGGGAACGCCCGGCACGTCGGTCGTGCCCCTGCGAGGGCTGGTGGACGCGGGCTGGGACATCGCGCTGGTCGTGTCCCAACCGGACAGGCGCCGCGGCCGGGGCGGGGCGATCCTGCCGTCGCCGGTCAAGCAGGCGGCACAGGAGCTGGGCCTGGCCACCAGCGACCGGGTGGACGACGTCCTCGGCGCGGGGGCGGACCTGGGCGTGGTGGTGGCCTTCGGCCGCCTGATCCGTCCGCACGTGCTGGCCGAGCTGCCCATGGTCAACGTCCACTTCTCGCTGCTGCCGCGCTGGCGGGGAGCGGCGCCGGTGGAGCGGGCCATCCTCGCCGGCGACGAGCGCACCGGCGTCGACCTCATGGTGGTGGAGGAGGGGCTGGACACCGGCGGCATCTACGACCGGGTCGAGGTCGCCATCGGGCCCGACGAGACCGCGGACGAGCTGCGGTCCCGCCTGGCGGTGCTGGGCCGCGACCTGGTGCTCGACAACCTCGCCCGGGGACTGGGCGAGCCGCGGCCCCAGGAGGGCGAGCCCACCTACGCCCACAAGATCGACCCCGCCGAGCTGGCGGTCGACTGGTCGGCACCCGCCGAGGCCATCCACCGGTTGGTGCGGGTGGGCGGCGCCTGGACCACGCACGCCGGCCACCGGCTCAAGCTGTGGCGCACCGCATTGGCCCCCACCGGCCGCCACGATGTCCAGGTGGCCACCGGCGACGGCCCGCTGTGGCTGGTCGAGGTCCAGCCCGAAGGCAAGCGCCGGATGGCGGCGGGCGACTGGGCCAACGGCGTCGCCGGCGACGCCGCGGCGGGGCTCGGCCGGTGAGCCCGCCCGCCTCGGCGCGGGCGGTGGCGTTGGACGTGCTGGACCGGATCGACGGCGGCGCCTACGCCAACCTCGTGCTGTCAGGGGCGCTGGAACGGTCCGGTCTGTCGCGGGCGGACCGGCGCTTCGTGACCGACCTGGTGTACGGCACGACCCGCATGCGGCGGGCGTGCGACTACCTGGTGGACCGGTTCCTGGCCCGGCCGGTGGAGGGCCGGGTGCGCAATGCCCTGCGGCTCGGCGCCTACCAGCTCGTGTTCGCGGGCGTCCCCGCGCACGCCGCGGTGGGCGAGACGGTGGAGGCGGCGCCCCGCCGCGCCCGCGGGCTGGTCAACGCCGTGCTGCGCCGGGTGGCGGACGTGCCGGCGAGCTGGCCCGACGACGCCACCCGCCTGAGCGTGCCCGACTGGGTGCTGGACCGGCTGACGAAGGACCTGGGCCCGGCCGACGCCGCGGCGGCGCTGGCGGCCATGAACGAGCCGGCCACGGTCACCCAGCGGGCCGACGGCTACGTCCAGGACCCCGCCTCCCAGCAGGTGACCGCGGCGGTGGGGGTGGAGCCGGGGGAGCGGGTGCTCGACCTGTGCGCCGGTCCCGGAGGCAAGGCCACCGCCCTGGCCGCCGCGGCCGGCGGCGTGCGGGTGATCGCGGCCGACGTGCGGCCCGGCCGGGCCAAGCTGGTGGCGGCCAACGCGGCCCGGGTGGGCGTTGCCGATCGGGTCGCGGTGGTGGCCGCCGACGGGACCCGACCGCCGTTCCGGGACGATCGGTTCGACCGGGTGCTGGTGGACGCGCCCTGCTCCGGCCTGGGGACGCTGCGCCGGCGCGCCGACCTGCGCTGGCGGGTGGAGCCCGAGGCGGTGGAGCGCCTGGCCGCCCTGCAGGCCCGATTGCTGGCCGCCGCCGCCGACCTGGTCCGCCCGGGCGGGTCGCTGGTGTACTCGGTCTGCACGCTCACCGCGGCCGAGTCCACGGAGGTGGACGACCGGCTGGCGCAGCAGCGGCCCGACCTCGTCCCGCTGGACCCGCCGGGCGAGCCCTGGCAGCCGTGGGGCCGGGGCGCCCTCCTGCTGCCCCAGGCAGTGGGCACCGACGGGATGTGCCTGGTTCGCTACCGCCGCCAAGCCCGCCCGTAGAGTGCGGGCATGCCCGAGCCCCAGCAGTTCACCGCCGAGCTGCACCCCGCCGGGAGCGGCGGCTCCGCGTTCGACGTCCCCCACGACGCGGCGGCCGCGCTCAGCGACCAGAAGCGCCCACCGGTGACCGTCACCATCGGCGGCCACACGTACCGCACCCGCATCGCGGTGTACGGCGGCCAGCCCATGGTGGGCGTGTCCAAGGCCAACCGGGCCGCGGCCGGCATCGACTTCGGCGACCGGTTCGACGTGACCCTGGCGCTGGACGAGGAGCCCCGGGTGATCGAGGTCCCCGAGGACCTCGCCGCCGCGCTGGCGGGCGACGCCGAGGCGGCCGCCGCCTTCGAGCGCCTGGCCTACACCCACCGCCGCGAGTACGTGCTGTGGATCACCGAGGCCAAGAAGCCCGAGACCCGGGCCCGCCGGGTGGCGGGCACGCTCGACAAGCTGAGGGGCGGGGAGTGAGCACCCCTTGGGAGGCCAAGGTCCTCACGGTGTCCGACGGCGTGGTGGCCGGCACGCGGGACGACCGCTCGGGCGCGGCGCTGGAGGACCGGCTCGGCGAGGCCGGGTTCCGGGTGGTCGAGCGCCGGGTCAGCGCCGACGGGACCGACGAGGTGGCCGGCGCCCTGCGGGAGCTGAGCGACGGGTTCGCGGGCGTGATCGTGACCACCGGCGGGACCGGGTTCGGACCCCGGGACCTGACGCCCGAGGGCACCCGGGCCGTGCTCGACCGCGAGGCCCCCGGCCTGGCCGAGGCCATGCGGCTGGTCAACCCTCTGGGCCGCCTGTCGCGCGCCGCGGCCGGGACCATCGGCACCGCCCTGGTGCTCAACACCCCGGGCTCGTCCAAGGGGGCGGTCGAGTGCCTCGACGCCGTGATCGACGTCGTGCCCCACGTCCTCGACCTGCTCACCGGGGGCCGCCCCCACTGATGGCGGACGACCTCGATCACGCCCGCATGCTGCGCGCGGTCGAGGCCGCCGCTCGCGTCCGCGGCACGACCTCGCCCAACCCCTGGGTGGGCTGCGTGATCGTGACCGCGGCCGGCGAGGAGTTCGAGGGCGCCACCCAACCACCCGGCGGCCCCCATGCCGAGGCGGCCGCGCTGGCCGCGGCCGCAGGCGCCGACCTCCACGGCGCCACCGCCTACGTCACGCTGGAGCCCTGCAGCCACCACGGCCGCACTCCGCCGTGCGCGGACGCGCTGGTGGCCGCAGGCGTGGCTCGGGTCGTCGTCGGGCTGGCCGACCCCGATCCCGACCCCCAGGTGGCGGGCCGGGGCCTGGCCCGCCTGCGCGACGCGGGCGTCGAGGTCGAGGTGGGCGTGGCCGGCGACGTGGTGGCCGAGCAGCTGGCGCCCTACCTCACCCATCGCCGGACCGGCCGGCCCTACGTGGTGCTCAAGCTGGCCGCCAGCCTCGACGGCCGCACCGCGGCGGCCGACGGCTCGAGCCGCTGGATCACCGGCGAGGCCGCCCGGGCCGACGCCCATCGCCTGCGGGCCGAGAGCGACGCCGTGCTGGTGGGCGCGGGCACGGTACGAGCGGACGATCCCGCCCTCACCGTCCGCCACGTCGAGGGCCGCGACCCCCTGCGGGTGGTGCTGGGGAAGGCCCCGCCCGACGCGAACGTCCATCCCGCGCTGGAGGTGAGCGGCGACCTGGGCCCGATCCTCGACGACCTCGGCGCCCGTGGCGTGCTGCAACTGCTGGTCGAAGGGGGCGCCACGGTGGCCGGCGCCTT
This sequence comes from Actinomycetota bacterium, assembly GCA_046734715.1. Taxonomy (GTDB): domain Bacteria; phylum Actinomycetota; class Acidimicrobiia; order Acidimicrobiales; family VFJN01; genus ZC4RG19. Next base: position 6,068 of record JBKPRV010000340.1, read on the forward strand.
CCACCGGGCCGGCCTGGTGGACGCCTACGTGCTCTACCTGGCGCCCGCCCTGTTCGGCGGCGATGACTCCGCCGGGTTGTTTTCCGGCGCCGGAGCCGCCACGATGGCCGACGTCTGGCGCGGGCGCATCACCCGTGTCACCCCGGTAGGCGACGACATCCGCGTCGACCTGCGTCCTGTGAGGAGCACATAGATGTTCACCGGCATCGTCGAGGAACTGGGGACCATTGCGGCGGTCTCCGGCGACCGGGTCCGCATCGCGGCGCGGCTCGTCCTGGAGGACGCCAAGACCGGCGACTCCATCGCCGTCGACGGCTGTTGCCTGACGGTGGTCGACCAGGGCGACGGCTGGTGGGAGGCGGACGTCTCGCCCGAGACCCGCAAGCGCACGACGCTCGGCGACCGCAGCCCCGGCGATCCGGTCAACCTGGAGCGCCCGGTGCGCGCCCAGGACCGGCTCGGCGGCCACATCGTGCAGGGCCACGTGGACGGCGTGGGCGAGATCGTGGACCCGGCGCCGGACCTGCGGGTGCGCATGCCCCGCGACCTGCTCCGCTACGTGGTGGAGAAGGGTTCCGTCACGGTCGACGGCGTAAGCCTCACGGTGGTCGACGTGCTGGACGACGGCTTCACCGTGGCGCTGATCCCGCACACCGAAGCGGTGACCACGCTCGGGACCAAGGGCCCCGGCGACACGGTCAACCTCGAAGTGGACGTGACCGTGAAATACGTCGAGCGACTGCTGGCATGGAAGGATGGCGGCTCGCCGGCCGGCCCGTCCCCGGAGGAGAGCTGATGCCGCTAGCCGAGATCAAGGACGCGATCGACGCCATCGGACGGGGGGAGATCGTCGTCGTGGTCGACGACGAGGACCGCGAGAACGAGGGCGACCTCATCATGGCGGCCGAGTTCGCCACCCCCGAGTCGATCGCGTTCTTCCTCCACCACACCTCGGGCGTCATCTGCGCCCCGGTCACCCGTGAGCGAGCTCGCGAGCTCGACCTCCCGCTCATGGTGGCCAACAACACCGAGAGCATGCGCACGGCCTTCACGGTCAGCGTCGACTACCGCCACGGCACCTCCACGGGCATCTCCGCCCACGATCGCGCCGCCACCATCCGGGCGCTGGTCGATCCCTCCACCCGGGCGGCCGACCTGCTGCGGCCCGGCCACATCTTCCCGCTCGAGGCCCGTGAGGGCGGCGTGCTCAAGCGGGCCGGGCACACCGAGGCCGCGCTGGACCTGGTGCGCGGGGCCGGGCTCTACCCGGCGGGCGTGCTGTGCGAGCTGGTCAACGAGTCCAAGGACGACATGGCCCGCATGCCCGAGCTGGAGCGCTTCTCCCAGAAGCACGGGCTGCTGCTCATCTCCATCGCCGACCTGGTGCGCTACCGCCGCCAGACCGAGCGGCTGATCCGCCGGGTGGGCGAGGCCCGCATCCCCACCCAGTGGGGCGACTTCACCTGCTACGCCTACCAGTCCACCCTGGACGGCACCGAGCACCTGGCGTTCGTCAAGGGAGCGGTGAGCGGCGAGCAGAACGTGCTGGTCCGGGTGCACAGCGAGTGCCTGACCGGCGACGTCTTCGGCTCGCTGCGCTGCGACTGCGGCCCCCAGCTGCAGGCGGCCATGCGCCAGGTGGCCGAGGAGGGCATGGGCGTCGTCCTCTACTACCGGGGCCACGAGGGCCGGGGCATCGGCATCGGCCACAAGCTCCAGGCCTACCGGCTCCAGGAGCAGGGCCACGACACGGTGGACGCCAACCTCAAGCTGGGCCTGCCGGTGGACAGCCGCGAGTACGGCATCGGGGCCCAGATCCTGGTGGACCTCGGCATCACCACCATGCGCATGCTCACCAACAACCCGGCCAAGAAGGGCGGGCTGTCCGGGTTCGGCATCAAGATCACCGAGCGGGTGCCGCTGCAGATCGAGCCCAACCCCGAGAACATCGCGTACCTGCGCACCAAGCGGGAGCGCATGGGCCACCTGCTGGAGGGTCTCGACGATGTGCTGTGAGGACCCGCATGGCTGAGGGCAGCGACCGGGCGTCCGCGCCCGAGGGCATCGACGGGACCGGGCTGCGGGTGGGCGTCGTGCGTGCCCGCTGGAACCCCGGGGTGGTGGAGCGCCTGGCCGAGGGCGTCGAGCGCGGGCTGAAGGCGCTCGGCGTGGTGGCCGACGACATCACGGAGCTGTCGGTGCCGGGGTCGTTCGAGATCCCCTTCGGTGCCCGGGCCCTGGCCGTCTCGGGCCTGGTCGACGCGGTGGTGTGCATCGGCTCGGTCATCCGGGGCGAGACCACCCACTACGACATCGTGGCGGGGGAGTGCGCCCGGGGCGTCCAGCAGGTCCAGCTCACCACCGGTGTGCCCGTCGCCTTCGGGGTGCTGACCACCGAGGACGAGCGCCAGGCGCTGGCCCGCTCCGAGGGCACCGGCGGCCACAACGTGGGCGAGGAAGCCGCCCTGGTGGCGGTCGAGATGGCCCGGGTCGCCCAACGCTTCGCCTGACGACCATCAACCTGTCGGTTACTGGTTGCCGGATCGCGCCGACGGCCACGTACCCTCGATCCGGATGTTGAAGCTCGTGATCCCTAAGGGCTCGCTCGAACGGGCGACCCTCGACCTGTTCGAAGCGGCCGACCTGGCCGTCAACCGGTCCTCGACCGTCGAGTACAAGGCGTCGATCGACGACCCCCGCATCGACGAGGTCCGCATCCTGCGCCCCCAGGAGATCCCGCGGTACGTGGCCGACGGCCTGTTCGACCTGGGCATCACCGGGCGGGACTGGGTGGAGGAGACCGGCGCCGAGGTCGTGTCCCTGGGCGAGATGCGGTACTCCAAGGCCAGCTCGCGGCCCATCCGCCTGGTGGTCGCCGTGCCCGCGGACAGCCCCGTCGCCCGGGTCGAGGACCTGCCCCAGGGGGTGCGGGTCTCGACCGAGTACCCGGAGTCGACCCGCCGCTACTTCGAGAAGAAGGGCATCCGGGCCGACATCCGGCTCAGCTACGGGGCCACCGAGGCCAAGGTCCCCGACATCGTCGACTGCATCGTGGAGATCACCGAGACCGGCCGGGCGCTGCGAGCGGCGGGCCTCAAGATCGTCGGCGAGGTCCTCCAGAGCTACACCGAGCTGATCGCCAACCCCGAGTCCTACGCCGACGACGCCAAGCGCAAGGCCATGGAGCAGGTGAAGGTGTTGCTCGACGGCGTGCTGGAGGCCCGGGGCAAGGTGCTGGTCAAGCTCAACGTGAGCGGCGACGACCTCGACCGGGTCATCGAGCTGATGCCGTCGATGAAGGCGCCCACGGTGTCCGAGCTGTTCGGCCAGGGCGGCTACGCGGTGGAGTCGGTGGTGGCCAAGTCGGTGATCAACACGCTGATCCCGGCGCTCAAGGACGCGGGGGCGTCCGACATCGTGGAGCTGCCCCTGTCCAAGATCGTCCATTGACCCCGTTCGCCGAGGCCACGGGCGTGGTCTCGTCCTTCGACGAACCTCGCGGCCTGGGCGTGATCCGCGACGAGGGGGGCGAGACGGTGCCGTTCCACTGCACCGCCATCGCCGATGGCAGCCGCAGCATCGCCGTGGGCCAGCCCGTGCGGTTCACGCTGGTGGCGGGCCGGCTGGGCCGCTGGGAGGCGGACCGGATCGTCGCCCGCTGAGCGACGACCGGCGCTCAGCCGCCGTTGATGGTCGCCAAGAGGGCCCGGGTGTAGCGCTCGGCCCCCGCGGGCGAGAGGTGGATGCCGTCGTCCTCGCGCAGCACCACCGTGCCGTCGGGCTGGCAGACGTCGGCCTCCCAGTCCTCGCACGGCAGCGAGGCGTGGAACTCGTCGTCGGGCCCGAGCTGGCCGGTCACGTCCACCACCGTGATGTCCGGGAACTCGTCGACCAGCCGCCCGTACATGGCCCGCATGGCGGCGGCGTTGGTCTCGAACCGGGCGTCCCGGATGGGTGGCGGCGGCACCACGTACACCCGCGTGTGGGGCGAGGCGGCGCGGAAGTCGGCGAGCACGCGCTCGAAGTCGCTCTGGTACTCGTCGGCCGTCTCCTCCGGCGAGGACGGCTGGTCCGTGCGCAGCATGCACGGGGTGATGTCGTTGCCCGCGAAGGACAGGACCAGCACCCGGGGCGACCGCTGGGCGATGTCGGCCAGCTGGTCGACCCGGTCGCACACCCCGATGCCGCCATAGGCGCTGACCTCGGCGGTCTGGTGCGAGGACTGGGCGTGGGCCAGGAACGAGGCCTGGGCCTGGTCGGCGAACGAGTCGCCCACCAAGGCCATGTCGAGCCGGTCCTCCCGGTTGTCCCGGTTGTGGGCCCTGAGCCGCCACGCGGCCGCGCCCGCCACCACCGCCAGGACGACGGCCACGGCGGCCAGCCACCAGGGCGGGCGGCGCCGGTCAGGCATCCTTGGCCGCGGCACCGGTCCGGGCGGCCTCGACGAACGCCAGCTGGGCCTGGTGGAGGGCCTGGCGGATGGGGGTCTCGGCGTCGCCCAGGCGGGAGCCGAGGCTCTCGACCACGGCGGCCAGGGCGTCGATGGCGAGGCGGGCGTCCTCGATGCGGGGCGGCGACTGTGACAGGTACAGGCCGGCCACGTCGAAGAACTGGAGCGCGTGCTGGCCCACGACCACGCCCGCGGGCAGCTCCAGGAGCTGGCGCCGCATGGCCTCGACCTGCTGGGCGTACTCCTCGGCCGCGGCCTGCTCCTCGGGCGTGAGGGGCTCCTCGTCGGGCGCGGGAGGCTCGGGCGTGGCGTCGGGCTGGTTGCGCTCGACGGGATGCTCGCCTGAGGGTGTCCAGAGCGTGCTCATCGTCTTCCGACCTTAATCCTGAGCGGGTTGTGGACTGGTCCGCACCCGCTGGTACCCTAGGCGGACAACTCAATGGGAAGTGGGGCTCGTACGTACCGCAATCGCACCGACGCCCCCACCCGGCCACCTTTCCGAAGCGTGCGTCCGGGTCGATCGATCGCTCCGGGCCCTGCCCGTCGCGGACGTCGGCTTCCCCCGGCGTCCGTTCGTCGTTTTGGCGAACGGCCACCGGGTGAGTTCCCTGACAGCCATGCGTACGGAGGTGTTTGCGCATCGATGAGGAGTGATCGGCGATAGCTACGCCGGCTAACAACGAACCCCGGATCAACGACCGCATTCGCGCTCGCGAAGTGCGACTCGTCGGTCCGGATGGTCAGCAGATCGGCATCAAACCCCTGCCCGAAGCCCTGGCCATAGCCCGCGACAACGACCTCGACCTGGTCGAGGTGGCGGCCCAGGCGAACCCGCCCGTGTGCCGCATCATGGACTACGGCAAGTACAAGTACGAGGCGGCGCAGAAGGCGAAGGAATCAAGGCGCAAGGCGAGCAACGTCTCCATCAAGGAGATGAAGTACCGCCCCAAGATCTCCAAGGGTGACTTCGACACGAAGACCCGCAAGGTCGAGCGCTTCCTTCAGGACGGGCACAAGGTCAAGGTGACGCTCACCTTCCGAGGCCGGGAGATGCACCACCCCGAGTTGGGGCGGCGGATCCTGGACGACGTGGTGAGCGCGGTCGAGCACCTGGGGAAGGTCGAGATCTTCCCCCGCCAGGACGGTCGCAACATGACCATGGTGCTGGGCCCCGATCGCAAGGCTCAGGCGGCGTACGAGCGATCCAAGCGCCAGGCCGAGACCGAGGCCGCCGGGCAGGCACCGGGCCCGGCTCCCGTCCCGGCTCCGGCTCCCGCCGTCGAGGCGGTGCCCGCCCCGCCGACCCCAGCCCCGCCGACCCCAGCCCCGCCTACACCCGCCCCGCCGGCCAGCACCACGCAAGAAGCACAGAGCGGCTGATCAGGCCCCCCGGCCGGCCGCTCGCCCCCCACACCAAGGAAAAGCCATGCCCAAGATGAAGACGCACAGTGGTGCGGCCAAGCGCGTCAAGGTGACGGGCAGCGGCAAGCTGCGCCGCCGCCAGATCAACATGAACCACATCCTCGAGAAGAAGCCGAGCAAGCGGACGCGCCGGCTGAACCGCGAGGAGACCTTCGCCCCCGGCGACGAGGCCCGCATCAAGCGGCTGCTGGGCCGGCGCTGACCCCTCCCCCCGTCTGAGAAAGGAGCTCCCCCATGGCTCGGGTGAAGCGATCGGTCCACGCCAAGAAGAAGCGTCGGGTCACCCTCGAGCGCGCCAAGGGCTACTACGGCAACAAGAGCCGGTCCCGGCGCGCCGCCAACGAGCAGGTGATGCACAGCCTGAACTACGCCTTCCGCGACCGCCGCGCCCGCAAGGGCGACTTCCGGCGGCTGTGGATCCAGCGCATCAACGCCGCCTGCCGCCAGAACGGCACCAGCTACAGCGTGTTCGTGGCCGGCCTGCGGGTCGCCGGGGTCGAGGTGGACCGCAAGGTGCTGGCCGACCTGGCCGTGCGGGACGAGGCCGCGTTCGCGGCGCTGGTGACCACCGCCCGCGAGGCGCTCGACGCCGCCGCTACCGAGGCCACCCCCGCCTCGGCCTGAGGCCGGAAGCACGGCAGAGGCGCGCGATGGCCGAGCAGATCGGCGCCCGCCACCACACATTGCAGCGGCTGCGGCGCCTTTCGAGGCGCCGCGCCGCACGTACGGGTGAGGGCGCCTATGTCATCGACGGGCCGACGCTGCTGGCCGAGGCCCTGGATGCCGGGGTGGAGGTGATGGACGTGGTGGCCGAGCCCGGCTGCCCGCCCGACCTGTTCGACCGGGCTGCGCTGGCCGGCGCCTCGGTATGGCGGGCCAGCGCGGGGTCGCTGGGGCGGTTCGTGGAGACGGTGACGCCCCAGCGGGTGGCGGCCATCGCCCGCATGGACGACCGCCCGCCGACCGAGGCCGCGGCCGTCGCCGGGCCGCTGGCACTGGTCCTGGTGGGGGTGGGCGATCCGGGCAACGCGGGCACCCTGCTGCGTTCGGCGGAGGCTGCGGGCGCGGGCGCCGTGCTGTTCTGCGACGGCTCGGTCGACCCCTTCGGCCCCAAGTGCGTGCGCTCGTCGGCCGGCTCGCTGTTCCGCCTCGCGGTGACCCGGGCCGCCGACAGCGACCAGGCGCTGGCGGCGCTGGCCGCCCAGGGCTTCACCACCGTCGCCACCCGGGCGCGAGGGGCACTGGCCTACGACGACGTGAACCTGGCCGGCCCGGTGGCGCTGGTGCTCGGGAACGAGGCCCACGGCCTGCCCGAAGCGGTGGCGGCGGCAGTGGACAGCAGCGTGACCATCCCCATGGCCGGGCGCACCGAATCCCTCAACGTCGGGATGGCGGGCACCGTGCTGTGCTTCGAGGCGCTCCGCCAGCGGCGGGCGCGGGACCCGGCCTCCGACCAGGGGAATGGACTGGACGGAGCGCCCCCGCAAACGGCAGGGTTCGGGACGACATGAGCGAGCTTGTCGAGCGAATCAGGAACACAGTGCGTTGCTCGGCCCCGTGGGCCGAGCGCTCATTGGGCGCAGCCCGAAGGGTGCGTCAATGAGCGAGCTTGTCGAGCGAATCAGGAACACAGTGCGTTACTCGGCCCGGTGGGCCGAGCGCTCATTGGGCGCAGCCCGAAGGGTGTGCCAATGAGCGACGACGACCTCATCGGCGAGATCGGGCGGCTCGAGGACGAAGGCCGCGTGCGGCTGGACGCAGCCACCACGCTGGACGAGCTGCGGGCAGCGGAGACGGACGTGCTCGGCAAGCGCTCGCCCCTCACCGGCCTGCGCAAGCGCCTCGGCGGCCTCGAGCCCGAGGCCCGGCGCACGGTGGGCAAGGTGCTGCACGCGGCCAACGAGGCGCTGGGCACGCAGCTGGTCGAGCGCCGGGCCGTGCTGGAGGCCGCGCAGCGCACCGAGCGGCTGCTGGCCGAGCGCCTCGACCTGACCGAGGTGCTGCCCGGCCTGGGCGCCGGCCACCTCCACCTCGTCACCCAGGCCATCGAGGAGCTGGAGGACGTGTTCGTGGGCCTCGGCTTCACCGTCGCCGAGGGGCCCGAGGTCGAGACCGACTGGAACAACTTCGGCGCTCTCAACTTCCCGCCCAGCCACCCGGCGCGCGACATGTACGACACGCTGCACGTCACCTACGGCGAGCCGGGGTCGACCGTGCTGCGCACCCACACCTCGCCCGTCCAGGTGCGGGTCATGTCCGGCACGCCGCCGCCGTACTACTCGGTGATGCCGGGCCGGGTGTTCCGCTCCGACACGGCGGATGCCACCCACATGCCGGTGTTCCACCAGATCGAGGGCCTGGTCGTCGACCGGAACATCACGCTGGCCGATCTGGCCGGCACCATCGACGCCTTCACCAAGGCGTACTTCGGCGGCGACTTCACGTCGCGCCTGCGCCCGTCATACTTCCCGTTCACCGAGCCCTCGGCCGAGTTCGACATCCAGCGGCCCGACGGCACCTGGCTGGAGCTGGGCGGCTGCGGCATGGTGCACCCCAACGTGCTGGCCAACTGCGGCGTCGATCCCGAGGAGTGGCAGGGCTTCGCCTTCGGCTTCGGCATCGACCGCCTGGCTGCCACCCGCCACGGGGTGGCCGACCTGCGCGAACTGTTCACCAACGACATCCGGTTCCTGACCCAGTTCTAGGGTCGGGCCCGGTCGCACTTCCCCGAGGGCACCGATGAAGGTCCTGCTGTCCTGGCTCCAAGACTTCGCGCCGATCGAGGGCGACCCCGTCGCGCTCGGCGAGCACCTGAGCGACCTCGGCATGGCGGTCGAGGAGCTCGACCTGCTGGGCCAGGGGTTGGAGGGCATCGTGGTGGCCAGGGTGCTGGCCACCCGCCCGCACCCCCGGGCCGACCGCATCCACCTGGTCGACGTCGACACGGGCGACGGCGAGGCACTGCAGATCGCCTGCGGGGCGTTCAACATGGCGCCCGGCGACCTGGTCCCGCTGGCCACCGTCGGCACCGTGATGCCCGGCGGCCTGCAGATCGGCCGGCGCAAGATGATGGGCGAGTGGTCGAACGGGATGCTGTGCTCGGCGGCCGAGCTGCACCTGGGCGGCGACGCCGCGGGCATCTACATCCTCCCCCCGGGGCTCGAGGTGGGCGCCGACCTCACCGAGGCGCTCGGCATCGAGAACGACGTCCTCTACGACCTCGAGATCAACCCCAACCGCCCCGACGCCATGTCGGTGGCGGGCGTGGCTCGCGACCTGGCAGCCCGCCTGGGCGTGCCGTTCTCCGTCCCCGAGCCGGCCGTGGCCGAGGTGCCGGCCGCCCACGTCCGGGACGTGTCCGTCGAGGTGGAGGCGCCCGACCTGTGTGGCCGCTTCACCGCCCGGATCCTCAGCGGCGTCAGCGTGGGCCAGTCCGATCTCACCATCGCCCGGCGTCTCACGCTGCTGGGCATGCGGCCCATCAACTCGCTGGTCGACGTGTCCAACTACGTGATGCTGGAGCTGGGGCAGCCCAACCACCCCTACGACCTGGCCAAGGTGCGGGGCGGCGGGCTGCGGGTCCGCCGCGCCCGGCCCGGCGAGACCCTGGTGACGCTGGACGACGTCGAGCGCACGCTGATCACCGACGACCTGCTGATCTGCGACGGCGAGGACCGCGCCATCGGCGTGGCCGGGATCATGGGCGGCGCCGACACCGAGATCGACGAGGGCACCAGCGAGGTGCTGCTGGAGATGGCGTGGTTCCTGCCCATCGCCATCGCCAAGTCGTCCCGCCGGCTCAAGCTGCGCTCGGAGGCCTCGGCCCGGTTCGAGAAGGGCACCGACCCCGAGGTCATCGAGCTCGCCCATCGCCGCTTCGCCGAGCTGGTCGCCGCCTCCGGTGCCCGGCTGGAGGAGGGGATCGTCGACGTCCGCGGCGAGCTGCCCGACCGCCGCCCGGTGACCGTGCGGACCGGCCGGCTCAACCGCATCCTGGGCACCGACCTCGCCCCCGGGGAGGTGAAGTCGCTGCTGGACCCCATCGGCTTCGCCACCCAGGAGGCGGGCAACGGCGAACTGGCCGTCACCATCCCCACCTGGCGCTACGACTCGGCCACCGAGATCGATGTCATCGAGGAGGCGGCCCGCCACTACGGCTACTCGCGCATCGGCAAGACCCTGCCGCCCTCGGCCCACGCCGGGCGGTTGACCGCACGCCAGCAGGAGCGTCGCCGGCTGCGGCGGCTGCTGGTGGGGCGGGGCCTGGCCGAGGCCATGCCCCTGCCGTTCCTGGCGCCCGGCGACCTGGCGAAGGCCGGCCTGCACGACGACGGCATCGAGATCACCAACCCGCTGGTGGCCGAGGAGTCGGTGCTGCGCACGTCGCTGCTGCCCGGTCTGGTCAAGGCCCTGGCCACCAACGCGGCCCGCCGCAACACCGGCGTGCGGCTCTGGGAGATCGGCCATGTGTTCCGGCGCCCGGAGGACCCCGACGCCGAGTTGCCGGACGAGCGGGAGATGCTGGGCGTGGCCCTGGGCGGGCACGACGCGACGGCCGCGGTCCACGAGTGGCGGGCGGTGGCCGAGGTCCTGGCGGTAGCGGGCGTGACCCTGCACAACGGGGCCGTCCCCGGCCTGCACCCCACCCGCTCGGGCCGGCTGGTCGGTCCCGGCGGCGAGCCCGTCGGCGCGCTGGGGGAGGTCGACCCCGAGGTGCTGGCCAACCAAGGGGTGGGCGAGGCGGTCGGCTGGCTGGAGGTCGACCTCGACACCGTGGCCGAGCTGCCCCACGATCCCCACACCTACCGCCAGGTGAGCGTCTACCCGTCCAGCGACATCGACCTGGCCTTCGAGGCGGACGACGCCGTCCCCGCGGGCGACGTCGAGGCCACGCTGCGGGAGGCGGCGGGGGAGCGGCTGGCCTCGCTGCGCCTGTTCGACGTCTACCGGGGCGCGGGCATCGCTCAGGGCCGGCGCAGCCTGGCCTACACGCTGCGCCTCGACGCCCCCGACCACACGCTCACCGACGACGAGGTGGCCGAGGTGCGCCAGCGCTGCATCACGGCGGTCGAATCCGCCCACAGCGCCACCCTTCGGGGCTGAGCCTCAGTGCATGACCTTTGCATGACTATGCACTGATACGTATTATCGGTCGATGCCCTCGGTCGGGATCCTCGGTGCCTCCGGCTTCAGCGGAGCCGAGCTGTTACGGCTCGCTGCCTCCCACCCCCAGCTGGACGTGCGCTACGCCACCGGCGACAGCCAGGCCGGCACCCGCGCCGCCGAGGTCTATCCCGCCC
>JBKPRV010000341.1:0-16904 GCA_046734715.1 Actinomycetota bacterium
GGGCCCAGGCCCGTAGCGCCCACCCCAGCCGCCACTGCCGGCCCACCAGCAGCGGGACCAGCGCCGCCCCCGCCACCAGCGCCACCGCAGGCGCCCAGCCGGTGTCCCCGGCCTCGGCCACCGTGGGCCCGCCCAGCCAGGCCCGGAACGCGGCCGGCGAACCCAGCACGTCGAGCGTGGTGGGCAACAGCAGCAGGCCCGCCACCACGGCGCCGCCCACCGCCGTCACCAGCAGGGGCACGATGCCGCGCCCCTCCAGCCCCAGCAGCGTGCCCAGCACCAGCGCCAGACCCATCAGCACCAGCAACACCGGCGCCTGCGGGACCAGCAGCCCCACGAGGGCGGTGACCGCCCCCGCCGCCACCACCTGCAGCATCAGGCGCCGGAAGCCGATCCCGGAGCCGAACGGCGCGGTGCCCGAGGCGAGGGCCAAGCGCCGCAGCATCCACGGGGCGCCCGCCCAGGCGGCGAGCACGGACCAACACCCGGTGGCGAGCGCCTCGTACGGCAGGGGCAGGGCTGCGTAGGCCAGGGCTCCGAACACCTGAGCGGCCTTCGACCCCAGGGAACGGCCGAGCCGGTGGGCGCCGACCACGCCCAGCGCCAGCAGGCCGACGGTCAGCAACGTGCGGGCCAGCGCGAGGTGATCACCCAGCAGGACGCCCAGGGCGCCGGAGACGCCGGCCAGCGTCGGGGGCGCCGGCCCTCCCGCCACGCCCGACGGGCGCACGCCGTCGGCCCACGCGCCGATCAGGTCCCCGGCGCCGTCGCCAAAGGGGACCATCTCGCCCACCACCGGGACATGGCGGGTGACGAGGTGGCGCGAGCCGAACAGCAGCACCCCGGCTATGACGGTCGCCATCGCCACGGTGGCGGGCGCCCAGGCCGTGGGGTCGATGGTCATGTGACCCCGCTCGGGGACCGCGGCCACCCGGCGCCCGGCCGACCATCGGCCCCCGCTCAGGCCGCCCCCTTCCACCCGCAGCCGCCGCACGCGCGGGCTGACCAGCCCGCGCACCTGGTAGCGCCGCACCTCGTAGTCCTTGACCCGCCGGAACGACCGCACCGCCCGGCGGGCGTGGAGCAGCGAGCCGAGGTGGGCGAGGTTCCACGGCCAGGCCGCGAGCGCGGCCCACGCCCGCCCGCCCCGCCCGGTGATCAGGGCGGTGACCGCCTCCACCACCGCCAGCGCCAGGGCCTGGGGCACGAGGGTGATCAGGCTCCAGGCCCGGTAGCTGGTGAGCAGCACCCGCACCCGGTGCCGGGCCGCCAGCGAGGGCGCGGCGCGCGCCTCGGGCCGGGTGGCGAAGGCCTCGGCGTGGCGCACCCGGGCCGCCGAGGTCACCAGCACCCGCCCGCCGGCGACGCGGATGCGCCAGCACAGGCTGAGGTCGTCGTTGAGGAAGCTGATGGCCTCGTCGAACCCGCCCACCTCGGCAAAGGCCGACGCCCGCACCAGGGTGAACGCGCCCGGCACGGCAAAGACGTCACGCACGCCGTCGTGCTGGCCCTGGTCCAGCTCCCGGCGCTCGACCAAGGGCAGCGCGACGCCCACCTTGTCCACGGTGACGCCGAACTGGAGCAGCCGCCGGGCGTCGTCGGTGGCGACCAGCTTGGGCCCCACCACGTCGGCGTCCCAGTGCTCGGCCGCCTCCACCAGAGCCGACACCGCGCCGGCGTCGGGCTCCACGTCGTCGTGGCAGAAGACGTAGTACTCGGCCCCGGAGACCAGGTCGAGCACGGTGTTGGCCGCGGCTCCGAACCCCGTCGCCCCGGGCCGGCGCTCGACGCGCGCCTCCGGGAGCACGGCCTGGACCGCCTCGCTGACGTCGTCCTCGCCCGTGTCGACCACCAGCACGTCGAGGTTGGGGTGCTCCTGGGCGGCCAGCGCCGCGAGCAGCGCGGCGCGGCGGTCGGCGGGCGGATCGTGGGTCACGACCACCATGACGACGGGCCGCGGGGCGACGGGCGGCGCTTCCGGCTCCACGACAGTCGGAGGGTAGCGTCGGGCCCCGCCCGACCCGCGGACCCCCGCCGTGGCCGGTGTTAGGGTCGGAAGCCATGGCCCCCCTCTCCGTCGAGGACGTCTCCAGGCGGGTGGAGAACACCGTGTACACGGCCGTCGGGCTGGGCATCCTCGGCTTCCAGCACCTTCAGGTGCAGCGACGCCAGCTCAGGCAGGCGCTCGACGCCACCGTGCGCGACGTGGTCGAGCGCGTCCGTTCCGACGAGAGCTGACCCGCCTCCCGCCGTGCCCCGGGTCGCCGTCGACCTGACGTCGCTGCTCGACCGCCTCACCGGCGTCGGCGTCTTCGTGCGCGAGCTGACCTCGCGCCTGGCCGTCCGGCCGGACGTGGCTCTGACGGGCTACGCGGTCACGTGGCGGGGCCGGCACCGGCTGGCCGAGGTGGCGCCGCCCGGGGTGGCCGTGGTCGACCGGCCCATGGCCGCCCGGCCGCTGCACGAGCTGTGGCGGCGGACCGACCACCCCCGCATCGACCGCTGGATCGGCCGCCAGGACGTGGTGTGGGGCCCCAACTACGTCGTGCCCCCCACCCGGGCGGGCGCGCTGGTCACCGTGCACGACCTGACCACGGTCCACTTTCCCGAGCTGGCCGACGGGTTCACGCTGGCCTATCCCGACCTGGTGCGGCGGGCCATCGGGCGCGGCGCCTGGGTCCACACGCCGTCCGCCTTCGTACGGGACGAGGTGATCGCCCACTTCGGCGCCCAGCCCGACCGGGTCGTGGCCATCCCCCACGGGGTGGCCGTGCCCGCGGCGTCGTGCTCGGGCCCGGGCGGCGAGGGCGCCCGGCTGGCCGGAGGCGACCGCTACGTGCTGGCGGTGGGCACCGTCGAGCCCCGCAAGGACCTGCCGACGCTGGTGGCCGCGTTCGACGCCGTGGCCGCCGACGACCCGCACCTGCGGCTGGTCATCGCCGGCGCCGACGGCTGGGGAGCCGAGGCGCTGTCCCGGGCCATCGGCGCGGCGCGGCACGGCGATCGGGTCGTCCGGCTGGGCTGGGTCGACGACGCCGGCCGGGCCGCCCTGGTGCGGGAGGCGGCGGTGTTCGCCTACCCCTCGCGCTACGAAGGCTTCGGCCTGCCGCCGATCGAGGCCATGGCCGCGGGCGTGCCGGTGGTCGCCACGCAGGCCGGCTCACTGCCCGAGGTGTGCGGCGACGGTGCCGCTCTGGTCCCGCCTCGGGACCCCGACGCGCTGGCCGCCGCCATCGGCCGGGTGCTGGCCGACCCCGCCCACCGGGCCGCGCTGGTCGAGCGGGGCCACCGGGTGGCGGCGGGCTACGACTGGGCAGTCACCGCCGCCCGCTTCGCCGAGCTGTTGGGGCGAGTGGCCGGATAACGCACGTGATCGAGTTCACGAGAGGGCGGTGACACCCCTACGATGACCGCCCGTGAGAACTCTGGTCACCGGGGCGGGGGGCTTCGTGGGGGTACACCTGGTGCGCCACCTCGAGGACTCAGGTGACGAGGTCGTCGAGCTGGAGCGCAACGTCGACGGCATCGACATCGCCGACGCCGAGCCATTGACCGAGGCGGTCATGGCGGCCAAGCCCCAGGTCGTCTACCACCTGGCCGGTGCCTCCGACGTCGGGGGCAGCTGGTCGGTGCCGCGCGAGACGTTCCTGGCCAACGCCCTGGGCACGCTCAACGTGCTGGAGGCGGCGCGGGCCGCGGGCGCCGAGCGGGTCCTGGCCGTGACCAGCGCCGACGTGTACGGCCGGGTGTCCGAGGACGAGCTGCCCCTGCGGGAGGACCAGCCGCTGCGCCCGGTGTCGCCCTACGCCGCCTCCAAGGTGGCGGCCGACGCCCTGGCGCAGCAGGCGTGGCTGGGCCACCGCCTCCCGGTACTGCGGGTGCGGGCCTTCAACCACCTCGGCCCGGGCCAGAGCGACCGCTTCGTGGCCCCCTCGCTGGCCGCCCGCATCGCTCGCAACGAGCGCGACGGCGGCGACGAGGTGCCCATCGGCAACATGACCCCGCTGCGGGACGTGACCGACGTGCGCGACGTGGTCCGGGCCTACCGGCTGCTGATGGAGCACGGCGAGCCCGGGGCGGTCTACAACGTCTGCCGGGGCCGGGCCGTGTCGGTGAAGGAGATCGCGGACGTGCTGCTGTCGATGGCCGGGAGGCCGATGCACCTGGTCTCCGATCCGGGGTTGCAGCGCCCGGTCGACATCCCGATCCTGGTAGGGGACAACGGGGCGCTGCGCCGGGTGACCGGCTGGGAACCTACGATTCCGCTCGAGCAGACGTTGGCGGACGTTCTGGCCGACTGGCGATCACGCCTTGGCTGCTGACAACCTGACGGGCTTCGCCGGGGCCCGGGCGGGGAGCAGCCCGTGGGAGGAGACCAGATCTTGACCAAGAGAGCGCTAGTCACCGGCATCACCGGTCAGGACGGGTCCCATCTGGCCGAGCTCCTGCTCGACAAGGGGTACGAGGTGCTGGGCATGGTCCGGCGCACCAGCACGGTCAACTGGGAGCGCATCGGCCACCTGCAGGACAGCATCACCTTCGTGCACGGCGACCTGCTGGACCAGGTGTCGATCCTCACCATCCTGCAGGAGTACCGGCCCGCGGAGGTCTACAACCTGGCCGCCCAGTCGTTCGTGCCGACGTCGTGGCAGCAGCCCGTGCTGACCGGCGAGTTCACCGCCATCGGCGTCACCCGCATGCTCGACGCCGTCCGCATCATCGACCCCGAGATCCGCTTCTACCAGGCGTCCTCCAGCGAGATGTTCGGCAAGGTGGTGGAGACGCCCCAGCGGGAGTCGACCCCCTTCTATCCCCGCTCGCCCTACGGCGTGGCCAAGGTCTACGGCCACTGGATCACCGTGAACTACCGCGAGTCCTACGGCCTGCACGCCACCAGCGGCATCCTGTTCAACCACGAGGGGCCGCGCCGGGGCATCGAGTTCCTGCCCCGCAAGGTGTCCAACGCGGTGGCCAAGATCAAGCTCGGCCTGTCGCAGGAGCTGCGGCTGGGCAACCTCGACGCCAAGCGGGACTGGGGCTACGCCGGCGACTACGTCGAGGCCATGTGGATGATGCTCCAGCAGGACGAGCCCGACGACTACGTGGTGGCCACGGGCGAGACCCACTCGGTGCGCGAGTTCTGCCAGCTGGCCTTCGACCGGGTGGGGCTCGACTGGGAGAAGTACGTGGTGGTGGACGAGCGCTTCTTCCGCCCGGCCGAGGTCGATCTGCTGGTGGGCGACGCCGGCAAGGCCCGGGAGAAGCTGGGGTGGAAGCCGCAGACCACCTTCCCCGAGCTGGTCAACCTCATGGTCGACGCCGACGTGGCGCTGCTCGAGGGACGGCTCAAGGGAATCGCTTGAGATGGCGGGCGTCGCGGTCCTCGCCGGGGGCGTGGGCGCCGCCCGCCTGCTGACCGGCATGGTGCGGGCCGTGCCGCCCGCCGAGGTCACCGCCGTCGTCAACGTGGGCGACGACACCGTGCTGCACGGGCTCTCCATCAGCCCGGACCTGGACACGGTGGTGTACACGGTGGCCGCCGCCATCGACCCAGAGCGGGGCTGGGGCCTGCGGGACGAGTCGTGGCAGGCCATGGCCACGCTGGAGCGCTACGGCGGGCTCACCTGGTTCGGGCTGGGCGATCGGGACCTCGGGACGCACCTGTACCGCACGGGCCGGCTGGCCTCGGGCGCGACGCTGTCGGAGGTGACCGGCGAGATCGCCCGCGCCTGGGGGCTGGAGCTGTCGGTGCTGCCCGTGTCCGACGATCCGGTCCGCACGCTGCTGACTCTGGCGTCAGGCGACGAGGCGGGCTCGGAGGTGGCGTTCCAGGACTACTTCGTGCGCATGCAGCACGCGGTGGCAGTCTCGTCGGTGCGGATCTCGGGCGCCGCGTCGGCCGCCCCTGCCCCGGGGGTGCTCGCCGCGCTGGCCTCGGCCGACGCGGTGGTGGTGGCTCCGTCCAACCCCATCGTGTCGATCGGCCCCGTGATGGCCGTGCCCGGCGTCCTCGAGGCGGTGACCGCCCGCCGGTCCTCGGTGGTGGCCGTCTCGCCCCTGGTGGGCGGGAAGGCGCTCAAGGGGCCCGCCGACCGGCTCATGCGGGAGCTGGGCCACGAGGACTCGGTGGTGGGTGTGGCCCGCCTCTACGCGCCCTACGTGGGCACGCTGGTGATCGACGTGGCCGACGCCGGCCTGGCACGGGAAGTCGAGGCCGAGGGCTTGCGTTGCGTCGTCACCGACACGATCATGCGGGACCCGGCCGCGGCCGCCGATCTGTGCAAGGTGGCGCTCGGCCGGTAGGGACGTCTCGGGGTGGAAGGGCTGATGTGACGCGCGGATTGGAGATCCTGCCGGTCGAGGGCATCGGGGAGGTGCGACCGGGCGACGACCTGTCGCGGCTGCTGGCGAAGGCCGCGCCGGACCTGGCCGACGGCGACGTGCTGGTGGTGACGCAGAAGGTGGTGTCGAAGGCCGAGGCCCAGCTGGTGCCGATCGACCCCAACGACCCGGCCAGCAAGTCCCGGATCGTGGAGGGCGAGTCGGTGCGCATCCTGCGGCGCCGGGGCGAGCTGGTCATCAGCGAGACCCGCCACGGCTTCGTCTGCGCCAACGCCGGCGTCGACCTGTCGAACGTGGAGGAGGGCTGGGCCGCCCTGCTACCGGAGGACCCCGACCGCTCGGCCCGCCGCCTGCGCGACGGCCTGCGGGGCCGCCTGTCGGTCGATGTCGCCGTGATCATCAGCGACACCTTCGGCCGGGTCTGGCGCCGCGGCCTGACGGACGTCGCCATCGGCTGCGCCGGCATCCGGGCGGTGGTCGACCTGCGTGGCACCCCCGACGCCCTGGGCCGCGAGCTGGCGGTCACGGAGATGTGCGTCGTGGACGAGCTGGCTGCCGCGGCCGAGCTGGTCATGGGCAAGTCCAGCGGCATCTGCGCCGCGGTCATCCGCGGCGTCGACCGCTCCTGGCTGGGCCGGGGCGAAGTCCGCGCCGAGGTGGTGCGCCCCGCAACCGAGGACCTGTTCCGCTAGGCGCCCGTCGGTCGGTGGTTCAGACCTCGGCCGACCCGCCGTCCCACTCGACCCGCAACCGCGGCCCGTCCACGGTGCCGAACCCCACTCCGAGCACGCCGGACCGCACGACCCCGTCGTCGTCAGGCTTCACCGGCACCAGGTAACCCTGGCCGTTCTGCCGGTACAGCTCGAACCGCCGGTCCTGGTGGATGATCATGAACTCGGTCACGCCGCGCGACGCGTAGAACGCCATCTTCTTGTAGCTGTCGTCGGCCGGCGACCGGACCTCGATGACGAACTCGGCGGACACGACGCCTTCCTCGCGGGCGTCCACCGGCCGGAAGTGGGTCTGGTCCGGCACCCTCCAGTCGTTGTCCGCCGCGAACAGGCCCAGCGGCTCAGTGAGTGATTCGAGCCCTACGGCCTGGGCCCTCGGGGCCAAGGCGAGGTACAAAGCCTGATTCAGTCGTACGTGCCACATCTTCGGCGGGTTCACCAGATGCCATTCCCCAGCCCAGAGCTCGTCTAGCTTGTCGATTCCGAGACGACGCCTGTCGTCGATCTCGCGCTCGGTGACGGGGACCGGCACGGCTGCCATGGGGATCAGTGTGCCACGGGGGTGTGACACTCAAGCACCGAACTTGAGCCAGTCGAGGACGCGGCCGGTGCCCTCGGCCAGGGTGGTCCAGGGGCGCCAGCCGAGCTGGATGGCGGCGCGGGAGGGGTCGAGGGCGGAGCGGGAGACCTCGCCCGGCCGCGCCGCGGCCAGCTGCGCGGGGCGGTCGACGCCGGCGGTCGACGCCATCAGGGCGTAGAGGTCGTTCACCGTGGTCTCCACGCCGGTGCCCACGTTCACCAGCAGGCCGTCGCCCCGCTCGGCCGCTCGCACCAGGGCGTCGACCGCGTCGTCCACGAACAGGTAGTCGCGGGTCTGCTCGCCGTCGCCGTAGACCGTGCAGGCGTCGTCGGCGAGCAAGCGGCCGGCGAAGGTGGCGATGACGCCGCCCCCGCCGTCGGGTTCCTGGCGGGGGCCGTAGACATTGGCCAGCGCGAGGGCCGTGAACTCCAGGCCGTGGAGCCGCCGGTAGACGTTGAGGTACTCGAGCGCGACCCGGCTGGACACGCCGTGGGGCGAGCACGGCGCCGGGGGCTGCGACTCCTTGACCGGGATCTGGCGGGGCCCCACCTCGCCGTACATGGCGCCTCCAGAGAGGGCCGCGACCACCTTGCGCACCCCCGCCACCCGGGCCCCCTCGATGACGTTGACCGTGCCGAGCACGTTGAGCTCGGCGTCGCGAGCGGGCCGGGCCACCGACGCGGGCACGTCGCCCCGGCCGGCGAGGTGGTACACCACCTCGGGCGCCCGCCGGGCCATCAGGTCGACCAGCTGGGCGTCCCGCACGTCGATCTGCTGGAACCGCAGCCGGTGGGTGCGGTCGGCGCGAGCCTCGGCCAGGTTGGCCAGCGACCCGGTCGACAGGTCATCCAGCACGTCGACCTCGTGCCCCTCGACCAGCAGCCGGTCGACCAGCGTCGACCCCAGGAACCCGGCCCCTCCCGTGACTAGTGCTCTCACCTGCGGGTCCTCCGCCGGGTGGCGGCTGGCGTCACTCGCAGGCCTCGGGGAGGCGGACGCCGTCGAGGCGCTCACCCGGCCCGATGACCTGACGGTCGCCCACCACGGTGCATCCCTCGATGCGGGCGTCGGCACCCACGGTGCTGCCTGCACCCACGATCGAGCCCTCGACCACCGCCCCGGGGCCCAGCTGGACGCCCTCGAGCAGCACCGAGCCCTCGACCCGGGCTCCCGCCGCCACGGTCGCCTCGGGGCCCACCACGGAGCGAGAGACCCGGGCGCCCGGGGCAACGTCCGCCGACGGGTGGACCGCGGGGGCGGCCGCGCTTCCGCCCCGCAGGCCGTCGAGCAGGTCGAGCTGGGCCTGGATGTACTCCTGGGGCGTGCCGGTGTCGATCCAGTACGACTCGTCGTCCAGGGCGAACAGGGTGCCGTCGGCCACCATGGCGGGGAACACCTCCCGCTCGACCGAGACCCGCCGAGTGCCGTCGATGCGATCGAGCACCGACGGCTCCAGCACGTAGGTCCCGGCGTTGATCAGGTCGGTGGGCGCCTCGCCGGGCGGCGGCTTCTCCACGAACGCCGTCACCCGCCCGTGTGCATCGGTGGGGACCACGCCGTAGCGGGAAGGATCGGACACCTTGTGCAGCGCGATGGTCCCCTCGGCACCCGCGCGCTCGTGGAAGGCCAGGAAGCGAGTGACGTCCAGGTCGGTCAGCACGTCGCCGTTGACCACCAGGAAGCGCTCGCCGATGCCGGCGTCGAGGGCGGCGAAGCGGATGGCGCCCGCGGTGTCGAGCGGCCGCGGCTCGACCGCATAGTGCATGCTCACCCCCGCGCAGCGGCCGTCGGGATAGCCATGGCGGAAGGCGTCGGGCCGGTAGCCGAGCGAGAGCACGACGTCGTCGACGCCGTGGCCGGCCAGGTGGCCGACCACGTGCTCGATCATGGGCCGGTGCACCACCGGCAGCATCTGCTTGGGGCGTGTGAGGGTGAGCGGGCGTAGCCGCGTGCCGAATCCCCCCACCAGCACGACGGCGCGCACTTAGCCCGCCGGAGCGGTGGTGGCCGTCGGGTCGGCCGGCGCGGTGGCGTTCGGGTCGGTGGCCGCCGTGGTGGGGGTGGCGTTGGGATCGACCGGCGCCGTGGTGCCGGTGTCCCCGGGTGCGGTGCTCCCCGTGGTGTTGGACGTGCCGGCATCCGCCGCGCCCAGCTCGGCGAGGTTGGCGGCCGAGGGCGGCTTGGGGATGTCGGTGGTGCCCTCGGGGACGAAGGCGATGGTGTAGCCCTCGCCGTTCTGCCGGAAGCGGATGTCGTTGAAATCACGCAGGATGATCGCCGGCTTGGAGTCGGGGTCCTGGACGTCCTTCCACTGGGCCACGACCAGCTCGCCGTCCTTGCCGTCGCACTGGTCCTTGCCCTCCTCCCACGTCTTGTCGTTCATCGTCAGCTTGTCGTTGGACAGGTCGATCCCGGCACCGTCGAGGAAGACACCCAGCGTCGCGTTCTCGCCCGCGCCGCCCCCGGAGGTCGGGTGGATGTGGATGACGCCGTCGTCGTGGGTGTGGATGCCGACGGGGCTCTCGAACGTCGGCACGTTGGGCTGGAACTCGCCGCAGATGTTGACGCCGAACGCCGCGTGCCAGTGGTCCTGCATGGCGACGGGCGGGACCTGGGCGTCGGACTTGCGGTCGTTGGCGGCGAAGGCGATGAGCCCCGCCCCCAGAACCACGATGAGGCCGATGACCGCGGGGAACTTCAGGTCGCGCTGCCGACCGCCGGACGCGCGCCGGCCACCGGCGCGTGCGGCGCGCGCCACCTTCTTGGAGGAGGAGGCCTTACCCATAAGGCGACCACGGTATCGTGCGCGGCACGCTCCGGTGGAACCCGGACCGGCCCCGTGGCCAGTCACGGGCGCGTCAGGAACGGCGCCGGCGGGCCAGCTCCTCGAACAGGGCTTCGTAGCGTTCGGCCACCGCCGCCGGCGAGGCCCAGCGTTCCACGAACGATCGGCCGGCCCGGCCCATGGCCGCCGCCCGCTCCGGCTCGTCCAGCAGCGTGACCAGCGCATGGGTGAAGGCGTCGGGGTCGTCCGGCGGCACCGCCAGCCCCGCGCCCGCGTCGGTGACCACGCGGGCCACCTCGGTGCCCTCGTCCACGCTGGCCAGCACCGGTCGCCCGGCGGCCAGGATCGAGTACGTCTTGGATGGCACGCTGGACCGGGCCAGGCCCCGGCGCAGCGGGACCAGGTGGATGTCGCCCGCGGCCAGCACCTCCGGCAGGCGCTCCTTGGGCTGGAAGTCGACGAAGCAGACGTTGTCCAGCCCCATCGCGGCCTCTTCCAGGGCGGCCCGCCCCGACCCGCCCCCGTTGATCACGAACACCACGTCGGTCCGGTCCGCCAGCTTGCGGGCCGCGTCGACCACCAGGTCGAGCGACTGGGACAGGCCGACGTTGCCGGCGTACATGACCACCCGGCGGCCCTCCAGCCCGTGCTCCCGCCGGTACTCCCCGGCCTCGGGGTCGGCGGGCCGGATGCGGTCGGTGTCGACGAAGTTCGGGATGACCCGGATGCGGTCGTACGCGTCGGGCACGGTGCCCGTGATCTTGGCCACCAGGTTGTCGCGCAGGTCGTCGGACAGGACGGTCACGGCGTCCGAGTGCCGGTAGGTCCACCGCTCCATCCACGACGCCAGCCGGATGACGTGGGGATTGGAGATGGCGCCCAGCTCCACGGCGACGTCGGGGAAGACGTCCTGGATGTTGAACACGAACGGCACCCGCCAGCGCCGGGCCGCCAGCCAGCCCGCGGCGCCCAGCGTCAGGGGCGGGGACATGGCCAGCACCGCGTCCGGGCGGGCACGCGGCCGTCCCCGCAGCGCCAGCGCGGTGGACAGCAGGGTGAAGCCGGCGAAGGCGGCCGCCCGCGCCGGGATGTTGCGCTTGTCGGTGGGGATCGGGTGGACGCGGGTGATGCGCCCCCAGTCGGTGTCCTCGTGGCGGACCACCCGGCCCTCCCACCCGGGCTCGATGCGGTGGTGCTCGTACCACGGCAGGGACGTGACGACGTGCAGCTCGTGGCCCCGCGCCACCAGCTCGGTGGCGATGCTCGTCATCACCTCGCCGGTGGGCGCCGTGTCCGGCGCGTAGTGGGGGCACAGCACGAGCATCTTCATGTGGCGACTCCGTTGTCGTCAGGTGTCCTGTCGTCGGTCTGGTCTTCGTCGGTCATCTCGTCGGGCGGGGTCTCGTCAGGCGGGGTCCCGCCGGGTGATTCGGCGTCCCGCTCGAACTCGGCCATCGCCGCCACATCACGGTACGAGGTGACGGTGGCTTCGGCGGTCGCGGCCCAGGTGAACTTGGCGGCCCGAGCTCGCCCCGCCTCGCCCAGCCGTTGCCGCTCGTCGCCGTCGACCAGCATGCGGGCCATGGCCTGGCTCCAGTCGTCGATCCGGCCTGGCGGCAGCAGCCAACCCGCGTCCCCCACCACCTCGGGCAGGGAGGTCGCGTCGGCCGCCAGCACCGGGGTACCGAGGCTCATGGCCTCGGCCACCGGCAGGCCGAAGCCCTCGTAACGCGAGGGGTAGACGAGCGCCGTGGCCCCCCGCACGATGGCCAGCACGTCCCGCCGGGGGATCAGGCCGGTGCGCCGCACCCGCCCCCGGAGCCCGAGGCTGTCGATCAGCTCCATCACCGACTGCTCGGCCGGGCCCTCCCCGCCGGTGAGGACGAGCACGACGTCGTGCTCGCGGGCGGCCAGCGTGGCGAACGCCTTCACCGCCAGCGCGTGATCCTTGTGCCACCACGTGAAGGCGGGGTACACGAACCAGCGCCGGGGCAGGCCGTAGCGGGCCTGCACCTCGGCCAGGCTCACCTCGCTGGAGGGCGGCCCGACGCCCCACGGGGTGACCCGCACGCGGTCGGCGGGCAGGCCGAAGCGCTCGATCACACCCCGGCGGACGAACTCGCTGGCCGTGAGCACGAGGCGGGCACTGCGCACGGTGTGGGGAGTCGACCGCTGCAGGTAGAGCCGCTTGGCCGGGGTGAAGTTGTCGGGCATGTCGAAGGGCTGGAGGTCGTGCAGCGTCACCAGGCACGGAGCTCCTGGGGACAGCGGGACCACGCCCCCCATGTGGTGCATGATGTCGACCTTCCCCCGGACCTCCCGGGGCAGCCAGGTGTTCTCCGCCACCACCCGCAGCGGCTTCAGCCTGCCGGTGAGCGGGACCAGCTTGGTGGGGAACGCCTTGGTCAACTCCGGATACGCGTGGCCGAAGGCGTCCAGGCCGTACAGGGACAGCTCGATGTCGGCCGGCGGAGCGGAGGCCAGCGTGCGCAGCAGGTGGACCGCGGCGGTCTCGCTCCCGCCCACGGTCCCCGGCACCAGCCACAACAGGTTGCAGCCCACCCTCAACGTCACCGTGCCAGCACCTCCTCGTACGCGGCGATGGTGAGCTCGGCCGTGGTCGCCCAGGTCGTCTCGGCGGCTCGGGCCCGGCCGGCGGCGCGCAGGGCGGCGGCCAGGTCGTCGTCGTCGAGCACCGAGGCGATGGCGCCGGCGATGGCGTCGGCGTCGCGGGGGTCGACGGCGATCCCCGCGCCCCCGGCCACCAGCTCCTCCGTGGCGGTGCCGGCCGAGGTCACCACCGGCGCCCCGGCGCCCATGGCCTCGGCCACCGGCAGGCCGTAGCCCTCCCACACGCTCGGATAGCAGACCACCGAGGCGCCCCGGTACAGGGGCGCGAGCTCGGCCCGGGGGACGAACCCGGTGAGCCGCACCCGATCGCGGAGCGCCTCCGCCGGGGCGGCGAGGGACTCACCCCAGCCGTCGGGCCCCACCACCACCAGCGTCACGTCGTCCTGGGGCAGGCGGGAGAACGCCTCCAGCAGCCGGGGCAGGTTCTTGCGGGGCTCCAGCGTCCCCACCGACAGCACGTAGCGACCCTGGAGGCCATAGTGCCGCCGGGCGGCGTCGATCTCGTCGCCGGTCGGGTCCACCACCGTCATGCCCCAGGGCACATGGCGCAGGCGGGCGGCGTCGATGCCCGCGGCCTCGCAGTCCGCCATGGTCGCGCGCGACGGGCACAGCACCAGGTCGGCGTCGGCTCTCACCGCGCGCAGGCAGGCCTCGAAAAAGCGCACGCCGTTGCGGGTGAACATGGTCTTGTCCCGCCGCCAGGCCAGGTCGTGCAGGGTCGCCAGCAGCGGGACCGTCCGGGGCGGGATGGCGTAGCCGGTGGCGTGGACGAGGTCGACGGGGCCGGTGGCGCGCTCCACCGTGGGCCGGCGGGCCAGGTGCCACGACCAGTACAGCGCCAGCCGCGGCAGGGGCAGGTGATGGACCGGGAGGGCAGGGCGCCAGGCGTCGGGCGGCGGCTCGCGGTGGCGCGCGGCCACGCCGACCTGCTCGACCCGGCCGGTGGCGGCCACCGCGGCGACCTGGTCGATCACGGCGCTGGCGGTGCCCCCCGGCACCCGATGCCAGCACTGCTCGACGACGACGGCGGCACGCATGGCCGGGCATCCTCGCACGCACGACGAGCCCGGGGACACACAACCACCATATGTGGGGCCACCGGCACGAATGGCGCATGCCAGGCAGCTCGCAGGACCGCGGGCCGATGGCGGCGTGTCGTTACCATGGTCGGCTATGCACGCGTGGCCCGAGAGCACCGTGGTCGTCACCGGAGGGCGAGGATTCCTAGGCCGGGCGGTGTGCGCCCGGCTGAACCAGCGGGGCGTCGGCCGGCTGGTGACCCCGAGCTCGGCCGACTACGACCTGCGGAAGGCCGACGACGTCGCCCGGCTGTTGGCCGACACCCGGCCCGACCTGGTCATCCACCTGGCGGCCCGGGTGGGCGGCATCGGGGCCAACCAGGCCGCGCCGGCCGACCTGTACCTCGACAACCTGCTCATGGGCACCTACGTGATCGACGAGGCCCGCCTGGCCGGCATCCCCAAGACGGTGGTGGCCGGCACCATCTGCTCGTACCCCAAGCACACCCCGGTCCCGTTCAGCGAGGACTCGCTCTGGCAGGGCTACCCGGAGGAGACCAACGCCCCGTACGGCATCGCCAAGCTGGCGCAGCTGGTGCAGGCACAGGCCAACCGGGCCCAGTACGGTCAGAACGTCGTCTACCTGATGCCGACCAACCTGTACGGGCCGGGCGACAAGTTCCATCCCGCCGTCAGCCACGTCATCCCCGCACTGATCAAGAAGTGCGTCGAGGCGATGGAGAGCGGGGCCGACCACATCGAGGTGTGGGGCACCGGCTCGGCGTCCCGCGAGTTCCTCTACGTCGACGACGCGGCCGAGGGCCTGGTGCTGGCGGCCGAGCGCTACGACGGCGCCGACCCGGTCAACCTCGGGACCGACGAGGAGCTGCCCATCCGCGACCTGGTCGGCCTGATCGCCGCGGCCACCGGGTTCGAGGGCGAGATCCGCTGGGACACCAGCAAGCCCGACGGGCAGCCCCGCCGGCGGGTCGATCCCAGCCGGGCCGCGGCCGCCTTCGGCTTCAAGGCCGAGGTCCCCTTCGCCGACGGGCTGCGGCGCACGGTCGACTGGTACCTGAGCCACCGGGCCGAGGCCGAGGCCCGCGACCGCTGAGCGAGGGCCTCAACACGATCCCGCCTGCGCTGGCGGGCACCCCCGGGCTGGAGGACTGGCTCGACGAGCTGGCCGCGCTCGGCCCGCCCCCGAGCCCGCTGGTCTTCCCGACCGGCGACGAGCTGGCCGACCGCCTGGCCCGCCTGACCACGCCCGAGGCCGAGATCCCCGCCATCGTGGCCGCCGCGCCCACGCCCGAGGGCGACCCCGACCGCTGGTGGGCGCTGGAGCGGGCCTGGTGGCGCCTCACCGGCGGCACGAGCCACGACGAGAGGGCGGCGCCCGCCGCCGACGGCCGAGGACCGTGGGGCGCCTGGCCGGTGCCTCCGGCGGCGCTGGGCCCGGGCTGGGAGTGGTTCCACGTCCACCTGTACGCGGCGGCCGTCCCCTCGGTGGAGGCCATGCACGCGAAATGGGGCATCGAGCCCGAGGTGACCGCGGCGACCGTGGCCAACATCGGCCGCAACGTCGGCATCTACCGTCAGACGCACGGCCGGCCCGGCCTGAACGCCCCCTGGTGGCTCGTGCTCGGCATCCGCGGCGCGCTGGTCCACGTCGAGCGCCTGCAGTTCCGCCGCGCCCGGGCCGACTGGAGCCTGCCCGGCGCCCCTTTCGCGGTGGGCGAGCCGGTCCTCGACCTGCACATCCCACCCACCGGCCCGCTCGCTCCCGCGGCGGTCGATCGCTCCCTGGCGGGCGCCCGCACCCTCTTCGGCCGCGTCTTCCCCGAGGACGACAGCGACTGGGCCGTCTGCGGGTCGTGGCTGCTCGACCCGCAGCTGCGTGACTACCTCCCGCCCGACAGCAACATCGTCCGCTTCCAGCAGCGCTTCCACCTGGACCCGGACTGGTCCTTCCCCGGCGACGACTCGATCATCGAGTTCGTCTACCGCCGCCTCCACACCCCGGTCGACGCCCTCGACCCCCACACGACCCTGGAGCACGCGGTGGTCGACCACATCCGCTCGGGCCGCCACTGGCAGCTCCGCCGCGGCTGGTTCTAGGGCTGGTCCGAGGTCTCCTCAGAGAACCTGGCGGTACCAATCGGCGGTGCGGGTCAAGCCTTCGTGGAGGCCGATGCGGGGCTCCCAGCCCAGCTGGGTTCGGGCGAGCGTGATGTCGGGCTGGCGTTGGATGGGGTCGTCGACAGGGAGGGGCTCGTGGACGATCTCGGACGGTGAGCCGGTGACCGCGAGGACCTCCTCCGCCAGCTGGCGGATGGTGTACTCGGCCGGGTTGCCGATGTTGACCGGGCCGGTGAGGTCGCCGTCGAGCAGGGCCAGGAAGCCGCGCACCTCGTCCTCGACGTAGCAGAAGCTGCGGGTCTGCGAGCCGTCACCGTAGATGGTGATGGGCTTGCCCAGAAGTGCCTGGTGCAGGAAGTTCGACACCGCCCGGCCGTCGTCCACTCGCAAGCGGGGGCCGAAGGTGTTGAAGATGCGCACGATGCGCACGTCGAGGCCGTGGGCGCGGTGGTACGCCATGGTGATGGCCTCGGCGAAGCGCTTGGCCTCGTCGTAGACGCCCCGGGGGCCGATGGGGTTGACGTGGCCCCAATAGGACTCCGGCTGGGGGTGGACCTGGGGGTCGCCGTAGACCTCGCTGGTCGACGCGAGGAAGAAGCGGGCCGACTTGGCCTTGGCCAGGCCCAGGCAGTTGTGGGTCTGTCTCTTATACACATCTCCGAGCCCACGAGACTTCA
>JBKPRV010000342.1:0-8803 GCA_046734715.1 Actinomycetota bacterium
CATCCGGGCCGGACCGGCGGCGAAGCGCCCGCGGGTGGACCTGCGCCCGAGCCCCCGCTGGCGGGTGGCGGCCGCCGTGGCCGTGGTCGTGGCCCTGGTGGTGACGGCGCTGCCCGGGCCCCGGGCGGCGCTGGCGCGCCTGCTGGGGATCGGGGGGGTGGAGATCACCACCGGCGCCGAGATCGACCCCGATCTGAGCCGGGCGTACGACCTGGGCCGCCGCGTGCCGGTGGACGAGGCCCTCGACGCTTTCCCGGGCACCCCGGACCCCGAGCTGGGCGAGCCGGCCGAGGCCTTCACCGGCCGGCCCGCGGGCGGGACCTCCCTGGTGTGGCCGGCCTCCGATCGCCTGCCGGCCCTCGGCGACACCGGGGCGGGCCTGATCCTCACCGCGTTCCCCACGTCCGGGGTCCCGGAGATGATCAAGCGGGTGGGGGTCGACGGGGCGATCAGGGACCAGAGCGTGGCCGGCCACCGGGGGGCCTGGATCGAGGGCGCCCACGAGATGGCCTTCACCACGCCCGACGGCGACCCGGCGGGCGCCCGCCTCGCCGGCAACACGCTGGTGTGGACCGACGGCCACACCACCTACCGCCTGGAGTCCTCCCTCGACCGCGACACCGCCGTGGACCTCGCCGCCCGGCTCGTCTGAGCCGGCCACCGCCGGGCCGGCCTGCCGCGCCGCGCCATCCCCGGGGTAGCTTGGCCCGCATGCCCGACACGACCCGCCCCGCCACCCTGGGAGAGCTCCGGGCCTCCGGGTGGCGTTCGGTGCCGGTGAAGGACGAGATCCGTCGCAACGCCGTCGCCCGCATCGCGACCGGCGAGCAGCTCATCGCTTCGGTCATCGGCTACGACGACACCGTCCTGCCCCAGCTGGAGAACGCCGTGCTGGCCGGGCACGACGTGATCTTCCTGGGCGAGCGGGGCCAGGCCAAGACCCGCATGATCCGCTCGCTGGTCGACCTGCTCGACGAGTGGCTGCCCATCGTGGCCGGCAGCGAGATCAACGACGACCCCTACCACCCGGTGTCCCGCCACGCCCGGGACATGGTGGACACCCACGGCGACGACACCCCGATCGCGTGGGTCCACCGAGACCTGCGGTTCGGCGAGAAGCTGGCCACGCCGGACACCTCCATCGCGGACCTGATCGGCGAGGTCGACCCCATCAAGGTGGCCGAGGGGCGCTACCTGTCCGACGAGCTCACCATCCACTACGGCCTGGTGCCCCGCACCAACCGGGGCATCTTCGCCATCAACGAGCTGCCCGACCTGGCCGAGCGCATCCAGGTGGGCCTGCTCAACGTGCTGGAGGAGCGCGACGTCCAGGTGCGGGGCTACAAGATCCGCCTGCCGCTCGACGTGCTGCTGGTGGCCTCGGCCAACCCCGAGGACTACACCAACCGCGGCCGCATCATCACCCCGCTGAAGGACCGGTTCGGCAGCCAGATCCGCACCCACTACCCGCTCGACGTCGAGACCGAGGTGGCCATCGCCCGCCAGGAGGCCCGGCCCTTCGACGTCGAGGGCGTGCGGGTCACCGTGCCCGATTACATGACCGACATCGTGGCCACCCTCAGCCACCTGGCCCGGGAGAGCGCCCACATCAACCAGCGGTCGGGCGTGTCGGTGCGGCTCACCGTGTCCAACCACGAGGTCATGGTGGCCAACGCCACGCGCCGGGCCCTGCGCCACGGCGAGCGGGACGTGGCCCCCCGGGTGAGCGACCTCGACGCCTTGGCCGCCTCGACCATGGGCAAGGTGGAGATCGAGACCCTGGACGAGGGCCGCGACGAGCAGATCGCCGAGCACCTGCTGCGGGCGGCCGTGCTCACCGTGTTCAAGCGGGAGGTCAGCCCGGGCAACCTGCGGGACGTGGTGGTGGCCTTCGACGAGGGGGCCGTGGTCCACACCGGCGAGGACGTGACCTCGGCCGACCTGGCCCGCCTGGTCGAGGACGTGCCCGCGCTGCGCGAGCCGGTGGCGGGCCTCGCCGGCGGGGACGAGAGCCCCGCCGTAGTGGCCAGCGCGGTCGAGCTGGTGCTGGAGGGCCTCCACCTCTCCAAGCGCCTCAACAAGGACTCGCTCGGCGGCCGCGCCACCTACCGGTCCCGCACGTAGCGGAACCGGCAGGTCGGCCACGGCCTGCGGCTAGGCCCCCGCTAGGAGACGGTGAACTCGCCGAACATGCCGGCGGTGAAGTGGGGCGCGCCCGTGCCCTCCTGGTCCCCGACGCTGCCGGTGGGGATGAAGCAGGCGTAGAGGTAGCGCCCGGGGGCGAGGTCCATGGACACGCCGCTGGTCCCGCCCGCGGGGGCGAAGGCGCCGTTGGCGAACTCGACCTTGCCGGCCACCTGGTCCTCGGGGAGCGCGAGCAGCTGCTCGGCCGTCTCGGTGACGCCGTCGACGATCCTGGCGATGCCGATCTCGTGGGCTTCGCCGGCGGCGCTCTGGTTGTCGATGACGAACACGGTCGGGCCGGCCTCGAGGGTCGCGGGGACGCCCTGGTAGCCGTAGTCGACGGCGGTGGCCACCACCTCCGGGTAGCCGCACGTGTCGGCCAGCTCCCCGTAGACCTCGGCCTGGGCGTCGGTGAACTCCGGATCGTCGAAGGCGGCGAGGTCGCCGGTGGTGGCCACCGTGTCGAGGGCCTCGAACGTGACCCCGACCGGCTCGGCCAGCTCTTCGGGCACGTTGTCCCGGGTGTCCTCCGCCACCGGCATCACCGAGTCGGCCATGTAGGCCTCGAGGTCGGCCGGGTCCTCCGGCGCGGCCGCGAACGCCTCGTCCAGGGCGATGAAGCCCTCGCAGAACGTGTCGAGGTCGGGCTCGCTCCCGTCCCCCGTCGCCTCCTCGGCCGGTGCCGAGGACGACCCGCTGCCGCTCGAGTCCTCGTCCGCGTCGTCGCTGTCGTCCCCGCCGCACGCGGCGATGCCCGCCACGAGAAGCCCGGCGAGCGCCATGCTCGCCGTACGCCTGACCGCGATGCCCATGATGTCCGTCCTTCCGGGGACCTGTCCCCAGCCGTGGTTGCCCGCCACGCGCGTGACGGAAGCGGAGAGGTATAGCAAACGCTGCTCGCGTGTCCCCAGTCCGGGCCGCTAACGAGGCGGGCGGGTCAGGAGCCCGGAGCTGACGATGGCCCGGCTCCAGGGGCGCACGGTGGCCCGCAGGCGGTCCGCGTCCTCCTCGCCCAGGTGGATCCACGGCGCCATGGCCCGCTCGTCGGTCACCGCCTCGACCCTGTCCCGCACCTCGGTCCCGGCGGCGGTGAGACGGTCACCGTCGAGCCAGCCTCGGTCGGTGAGGCGCTCGCGGGCGGCGTCCCAGTCCTCGTCAGACCACCGCCGCGTCGACTTCAGGACCCCGAACGTGATCTCGTTGTCCGCCGCCGCGCCGTGGGTGACCAGCGCTTCGCACGGGTCGATGCCCTCCAGGACCAGGGCGGCGACATGGCCGTCGCCCCGGAACTCCCGCAGCTGCGTGACCGCCTGCCACAACACCAGATGCGGCTCGCCGGCCCACGGCAGGCTGGCATGGCCCGCATACAGCGGCCGGCCCGCGGGCGTGCACCCCTCGGCGGCCCGGCGGGCGGTCCCGGCCGCCCACGCCATCTCGTCCGACGCCAGCACGTCCTCGCCCAGCGCCTCCCGCAGCGCGACGTCGGTCGCTTCGAGCCGGGCGTCGACCAGGGCCGCGGGCGAGGCCGCCGCCCACGCCGAGGGGATGGCGGCCCGCACGTAGTCGGGCGAGAAGTTGTAGAAGGTGGCGATCACCACCTCGGCCGGCACCGCCCCCATGGCCGCGGCCCGGGAGGCGAAGTACCCCGCCTGGTCCGCCACGCCCAGCGCCCGGTAGGCCTCGGTTGCGTACGGCGTGAAGTAGATGAGCCCGTGGTACGGCTCGAGCGTCCGCCACATCTTGCGAGCCAGCGTCGGCGACATGCGCCGGACCCCAGCTACCCGCCAGCCCGTCGAGGGCGGGGCCCGCGATCTACCAGCACGTCGGCGTCGGCCCCGACGAGCCCCAACCAGTTGCGGGCCCGAGCGATCCGCGAAGCACGTCGACGGCCACACCCTCGCCGCCCGCCAGCGCGCTGCGTGCCTGGGCTCCGGGTGTGCGGGGCGCGTCGGTGTCGGGCCCGAGCGAGGCGGCAGCGCGTCGTGGGCCCCAGCGTTGCGTCAAGCGTCGGATGCTGGGCCTGAGCTATCCGCCAGCGCGTCGAGTGCCCGCGCTCTCGGTGTGCAGGGCGCGTCGGTGTCGGGCCCGAGCCAGCCGCCAGCGCGTCGCGGGCCCCAGCGATCCGTCAAACCGTCGGGGCTGCGCCTGGGCGACCCGCGAGCGCATCCAGGGCGGGGCGCGGGTTGCGGTCGCGGTCGAAGAGGCCCAGGTGGGCGTCGAAGCCGCGGTGCCACTCGTAGCCGTCGACCGCGGGTTGGTGGAATGCGCCCACCATCCGCACGCCGTGGCCCTGGGCCTCGTCGACCAGCTTCACCGCCCGCTCCAGGCGTTCCTTGCGGGCCGCGTCCCCGTCGCGGTCGTCCGGGTCGGCCGTCACCACCAGCACGCCCGCCGGGGCCGCCGTGTCGGCGAGGCGGGCCAGCGGGTCCTCCAGCCCGGTGACCGGGGCGCTCACCACCACCACGTCGTCGTGCTCGGTGTCGTCGCCCGGGCGCCAGGACACGGCTACGGGGTGGGGGCCCGAGCGCAGCAGCCGGGCGGCCTCGGCCTCGGCGACCCGCAGCGCGGCGAGGGCGTCGTGGTCGTCGTCCGCCGAGTGCCGGCCGGGCGGGAACATGCCGTCCAGGTAGCCCAGCCGGGCGGCCAGGTCGGGCTCGTGGACCGGGACCCAGCCCGCCACCAGGTCGCCGATGGCTTCGGCCACCCGGTCGACGTGGCGGGGCCAGGTGAGGCTCGCGGCCTTGTCGTCCAGCCAGCCCCGCTGGTCGTCGGTGAACCACCCGGGCGCCGAGCCGTGCAGCAGGCAGGCCCAGGCTTCGATCCCGGCCTGGCGGGCGGCGGCCAGCACCCGTCGCAGGTGCGCCGCCTCGTCCTCGTCCCAGCGGCCGGGCTCGGGCTCCAGGCGGGCCCACTCCACGGTCAGCCGGTGGTGGGTGACGCCGTGCGCCGCCAGCAGGGCGAAGTCGTCCTCGTAGCGGGTGCGGAACCCGTTGCCGTCCCGCGACACCGGGGCCCGGCCCTCGGCCTCCCAGCCGGCCCAGTCGGCCCGGGGCGCCGCCCCCTCGCACTGGGTGGCGGCCGCCGCGGTCCCCCACCAGGGTGCGGCCACTGCTCAGCTCGGGGTGAGCCGCTCGGCGGCCCGTTCCAGCAGCTCGACGAAGGTGTCGATGTCCTGGGCGCCGGGGATGGCCCAGCGGCCCTCGATCACGAAGGTCGGCACCGCGTGGATGTCCATATCACCCGCCTGGCGCTCGTCGGCCCGGACGGCCTCCGCATAGGCGTCCGTGGCCAGGACCTCGGCGGCCCGGCCGGCGTCGAGCCCGGTCTCGCCGGCCAGCTCGGCCAGCACCGCGTGGTCGGCGAGGTCGCGGTTGTCGGTGAAGTAGGCGCGGAACAGCCGCTGGTGCAGCTCGTGCTGGGCCCGCGCCCCGGAGATGTCCAGTGCCCACGCCGCCAGCCGGTGGGCATCGAAGGTGTTGACCCGCCGCTTGCCGTCCCAGCGGAAGTCCACGTCGACGTCAACGGCCGCCCGGGCCAGCCGGTCGTGCGTCATGGCCACCCGCTGGGCCCCGCCGAACTTGCGGGCCAGGTACTCGGCCAGGTCCTGGCCCTCGGGCGGGACACCGGGGTCGAGCTCGAAGGCGCGGTGCACGACCTCGACGTCGGGCCCGTCCAGCCGGGCGACGGCCTCCTCGAATCGGCGGGTGCCCAGGTAGCACCAGGGACACACCACGTCGGACCAGATGTCGACTCGCACGAGTCGACCCTATCGGCGCCTCACACGGGCGACTTGAACGGGTCGTGCTCGGTGAGCAGGCGCTCCAGCTTGGCCTCGTCCACGCGGGCGACGACCTGGCGCGCCTCGTGCTGGTCCCGCAGGGTCTTGGACAGCGAGATGGCCGAGGTCACCGCGTACAGGCCGGAGACGGCGAGGAACGCCCGCACCCATGGGTCGGCCGGCAGGTACGCGATCCCGATGGCGAGGGCGACGAGCGAGACGCCGAAGGAGATGTAGGTCTGCGTGACCCAAGCGGCGCTGTGAGCCGGCTGGGCCTGCGACAGGGTCTGTGTGGTCATGGGCCCAAGATCCGCCCACGGCGGCCACGGGACGATCCGGTTTCGCCCCCATCCCCCTACGGGCGATCCCCCAGTCCCGATAGCGTGGCGCCATGCCGCGGCCCCGCTTCCGCTACTCGCGCTGGGACGGCACCCAGGTCGGCTTCGACCTCGACGCCGACGCCGTCCTGGAACAGATCACCGACGACCTCCTCTACCACGGTGACCTGCACGCCGCGCTGCGGCGCCTGCTGCAGCACGGCTTCCGTGACCGCCAGGGCCAGAACGTCGAGGGCATCCGCGAGCTGCTCGACCGGCTGCGGCGCGAGCGCCAGGAGCGGCTCGACCGGTTCGACCTGGGCGGGGTCTACGACGAGATCGCCGAGGAGCTGCGCGAGGTCGTCCAGCTGGAGCGGGACGAGATCGACCGCCAGCTGCGGGAGGCGGTCCAGAGCGGCGATCCCCGGCGGGCCGAGACCGCCCAGGGCGCGGCCGACGAGCGCAACATGCGGCTGGAGATGCTGCCGTCCGACCTGGCCGGCATGGTGCGTGAGCTGCAGGAGTACGACTTCGCCTCCGGCCGGGCCCAGCAGCGCTTCGACGAGCTGATGGAGAAGCTGCGCCAGCAGGTGCTCGACTCCTACGTCAACCGCATGACCGGAGCGGTCCAGTCCATGACGCCCGAGGACATGGCCCGCATGAAGGACATGATGGCCGCCCTCAACCAGATGCTGGAGGCCCGGGCCCGGGGCGAGGAGCCCGATTTCGAGGGCTTCATGCAGCAGTACGGCGACTTCTTCCCCGAGAACCCCGAGACCCTCGACGAGCTGCTGGAGGTGCTGGCCCGGCGCATGGCCGCCATGCAGGCGATGCTGGCCTCGATGACGCCCGAGCAGCGGGCGCAGATCGCCCAGCTCGCCGAGCAGCTGCTGGAGGACATGGACCTGCGCTGGCAGGTCGACCAGCTCGGCGCCCAGCTGCGCGGCATGTTCCCCGACATGGGCTGGGACCAGGGCTACAACTTCCGGGGCCAGGACCCGCTCGGGCTGTCCCAGGCCACGTCCACGCTGGAAGAGCTGGGGGACCTCGACCGCCTGGAGCAGCTGTTGCGCGGCGCGGCCAACCCGGGCGCGCTGGCCGAGGCCGACATCGACCGGGCCCGCGAGCTGCTCGGCGACGACGCGGCCCGCAGCCTCGACGAGCTGGGCCGCCTGGCCCGCATGCTGGAAGAGGCCGGGCTCATCGACCAGCGGGAAGGCCGCCTGGAGCTGACGCCCAAGGGCCTGCGCCGCATCGGTCGCAACGCCCTGCACGACCTGTTCGCCCGCCTCACCCGCGACAAGCTGGGCCGCCACGAGCTCGAGCGGACGGGCGTGGGTCACGAGCGCACCTACGAGACCAAGGCCTACGAGTTCGGCGACCCGTTCCACCTCCACATCGAGCGCACGGTCCGCAACGCGG
Organism: Actinomycetota bacterium; assembly: GCA_046734715.1. GTDB lineage: Bacteria > Actinomycetota > Acidimicrobiia > Acidimicrobiales > VFJN01 > ZC4RG19. Next base: position 7,702 of record JBKPRV010000342.1, read on the forward strand.
TGGGGCGGTCGGGCCGGGGCACGCCGGTGCACCTGTCGCCCGAGGACTTCGAGGTCGAGCGCACCGAGCAGCTGGTGCGGTCCTCGACCGTGCTGATGCTCGACCTGTCGCTGTCCATGCCCATGCGGGACAACTTCCTGGCCGCCAAGAAGGTGGCCATGGCGCTGCACTCGCTGATCTCGATGCAGTTCCCGCGTGACTACCTGGGCCTGGTGGGCTTCTCCGAGGTGGCCCGGGAGATCCGCCCGCAGGACCTGCCCGAGGTGTCGTGGGACTTCGTCTACGGCACCAACATGCAGCACGCGTTCCAGATCAGCCGGCGGCTGCTGGCCCGCCAGCCGGGCACCAAGCAGATCATCATGATCACCGACGGCGAGCCCACGGCCCACTTCGAGCCGGGGATGCCCGAGCCGTTCTTCGCCTACCCGCCGGTGCGGGAGACGGTGGACGCCACGCTGCGCGAGGTGGTCCGCTGCACGCGGGAGAACATCCGCATCAACACGTTCATGCTCGATCCCAACGGTCACCTGCGCACGTTCGTGGAGAAGCTGACCCGGCTGAACCAGGGCCGTGCCTTCTTCACCTCGCCGGAGACACTGGGCGACTACGTGCTGGTGGACTTCATCGAGCAGAAGCGGGAGCTGCGCCGCACCGGCGGGCGCCGCCGTACCGCCTAGCCCGCACCCTCGCCCACCCGTCCGCTACGGGAGGGTCTCGGTCGTGGTCGTGGTGTCCTCGGTCGTGGTCGTGGTGTCCTCGGTCGTGGTCGTGGTGTCCTCGGTCGTGGTCGTGGTGTCCTCGGTCGTAGTGGTCGTGCTCTCGTGCGTGGTGGTTGTCGTGGCCGGCCGAGTGGTCGACGTCGGGATGGAGGTGGGCGTGCCGGTCACCCGCACGACGACCTGACCGGTGGCGGGGTTGACGCTGGTGCCCGGGGGCAGGTCCACGATGACGAGCTGGCCGGAACGCCGGTCCACGACGCGGGCCCGCCGCGGCTCGGGGCGGACGACCTCGCCGCTGGCAGCGAAGGACACGGGCGTGGCGGGCTGGCTGGGCGGCAGGTCGACGGGCCGCCCGTCGTCATCCGTGGGACCCGGGATGCCCG
>JBKPRV010000343.1:0-5394 GCA_046734715.1 Actinomycetota bacterium
CCGTGGACGGCGACCTCGCCACTGCGCGCGCCAACCTCGTCGTCCACGTCAGCGTGCCCGCCGACGGTCCCGCCAATGCCAACGCCGCCTCGCCCGCACCGGCGCCCCGGGCCGCGATCGGCGATGTGTACCACTTCGGGCTTTCCCGCACGCCCGCCGGCTGGCGGTTCTCCTGGATCGAGATCGTTCCGGTGTGGCTGTCCGGCACCCTGCCGACGGCGCCACCGCCGAGCGCCGCCTGACGACGCGTCGAGGATCCGCCCTGTCAGTCGAACACGACGGTCCGGCGGCCGAAGATCAGCGTCCGGTGCTCGATGTGGGCCCGCACCGCCCGGGCCAGCACCGCCACCTCGAGGTCGCGGCCCTTGCGGCGCAGGTCCTCGACGCCGTCCCGGTGGCTCACCCGCAGGACGTCCTGGTCGATGATGGGCCCGTCGTCGAGCGTGGCGGTGGCGTAGTGGGCGGTGACGCCGATGAGCTTCACGCCGCGCTCGTGGGCCTGGTGGTACGGCCGGGCGCCCTGGAACGACGGCAGGAACGAGTGGTGGATGTTGATGATGCGGCCGGGCCACTCGTCGCAGAACCCCGGCGACAGGATCTGCATGTAGCGGGCGAGCACGACCAGGTCGACCTCGTGCGCCCGGAGCACGGCCCGGACCTGCGCCTCCTGCGCCGCCTTGTCGCCGCCCACGATCGGCAGGTGGTGGTGCTCGACCCCGAACCACGCGGCCGCCCCTTCGTGGTCGGGGTGGTTGCTCACCAGGACGGGGATGTCGACCGCGAGCTCGCCCTCCCGCCAGCGGTGCAGCAGGTCGTGCACGCAGTGGGCCTGCTTGGAGGCCAGCAGCCCCACCCGCGGCCGCTGGTCCGAGAACCCCAGCGACGACCGCATGCCGAAGCGCTCGGCGAGCGGCGCGAACGCCCCCGGGATGTCCTCCCGCGCCAGGTCGAACCCGTCCAGCTCGAACTCCAGGCGTAGGAAGAACGCCTGGTCCGTCTCGTCGGTGTGCTGCTGCAGGTCGATGACGTTGCCCCCGTGCCCCGCCACGAACGCCGCGGCCGCGGCGATGATCCCCGGCTGGTCGGGACACGACGCCAACAGCCGCGCGGTAGGTCCGGTCGCCACACCGCAAAGCCTCCCACCGCCCGCGACGCGGGAGAACGGTTGTAATCGGAACGATGTTCCGATTAAGTGGGCCTGTGCGAGTGACACGACTGCGCCAGGCTGTGGTGGCGGCCGCGGACCGGGACGAGGTGGCGGCGGTGTGGGCCGGGGAGCTGGGGCTCGGCGCGCCGTTCCACGATCCGGGGGTCCGGGAGTTCGGGCTGCACAACGCGGTCATGCCCGTGGGCGACACGTTCCTGGAGGTGGTTTCGCCGCTGGTGCCCGGGGGCGGCTGCCCGGCGGAGCGGTTCATGCGCCGGGTCGGGGGCGACTGCGGCTACATGGCCATCTTCCAGGTGGAGGACGTGGACGGTGCCCGGGCGCATCTCGACCGTTGCGGGCTTCGGCGGGTCCTCGATCTCGACTTCGAGGACATCCGCGGCAGCCACGTCCACCCCGCGGACATCGGGGCGGCCATCGTGTCGTTCGACCAGCCCACGCCGCCGGCCTCGTGGCGCTGGGCCGGGCCCGCCTGGGCCGGCGAGGTGCGCACCGGGGTGGCCACCGGCCTGGCCGGCATCCGCCTGGCGACCGAGGACCCGGAAGCGTTGGCCGAGCGCTGGGGCCGCGCCCTGGCCATCGCCCCGAGCGATGGCACGCTCGCCCTGCCCGACGGCAGCTCCGTCGAGGTGGTGGCGGCGGCACCGGGGGAGCGGACCGGGCTCGTCGGCATCGACCTGTGGGCCGCCCCGGGCGTCGCCGCCCGGACGTTCGAGACCGCGGGGGTGGCCTTCCGCCTCGTGCCCGGGGAGTGACGGTGCGGCGCTTGATGCTCGACGGCCCGGCGACCGTGCGCTGGGAGGACGTCGAGGAGCCCTCGCCCCCGGGCGGGCAGGCGGCGCTGGTCCGGCCGGTGGCGGTGGCGACCTGCGACCTGGACGTCGGGGTGCTGCGCGGTGGCTACCCGGCACCGGGCGCTCCCTACGCGCTCGGGCACGAGGGCGTTGCCGACGTCGTGGCGGTGGGCGATGCGGTGACGACCGTGGCCCCCGGCGACCGGGTGGTCGTCCCGTTCCAGATCTCGTGTGGTCGCTGTGACCCGTGCCGGGCGGGGCGCACAGGCAACTGCGCCGCCCATCCGCCGCTGTCGACCTACGGGCTCGGTGCCATGGGCGGCCACCAGTGGGGCGGCCTGCTGGCCGACCTCGTGGCCGTCCCTTACGCCGACGCCATGCTGGTCCCGGTGCCGGACGGGCTCGACCCGGTGGTCATCGCCAGCTGCAGCGACAACGTCCCCGACGGCTGGCGGGCGGTGGGCCCGCAGCTGGCCACCGCCCCCGGGGCCGAGGTGCTGGTGATGGGAGGACCGGTCGGGCCCCACTCCATCGGGCTCTACGCCGCCGGTCTGGCCGTGGCCCTCGGCGCCGGACGGGTCGTGTACCACGACGAGGACGAGAGCCGGCTCGGGATCGCCGCCGCGCTCGGCGCCGAGACCCAGGACGGCCCGCCGCCGCGCAAGGTCGGCGCCTTCCCCATCACGGTCAACGCCTCGGGCACCGAGGACGGGTTGCGCTGCGCGCTCAACAGCACCGCGTTCGACGGCGAGTGCACCAACGTGTCGGTCTACCTCGAAGACCCGGCGCTGCCCCTGCTCGCCATGTACTCGCGCGGCTGCACGCTGCACACCGGGCGGGTGCACGCCCGCCCGGCCATCCCCGCGGTGCTCGACCTCGTGGGCCACGGCTTCGACCCGGCCCTGGTCACGTCGGCCGTCGTCGGATGGGACGAGGCGGCCGGCGCCCTGGCCGACCCGCCCATGAAGCTGGTCGTCAGCCGGCTTCCGGGCTGAGGGGCGGGGCGGCGGCCAGCCCGTCGAGGGCGGTCCGCACCGCGAGCGCCCAGCGGCGATCCCTCGACGCCGGCGACGTCCCCAGCCACCCGGCGCTCTCCTGGGCGGCCAGGCCCTGGGCCAGGGCCAGCAGGACGTGGGCGATGTCGGTCTCGTCGCCGCGGAAGAGGCCGGCGTCGACGCCGCGGCGGACTCGACGCAGGACGAACTCTCGCGTCGCCGCCCCCGCCGCCAGGTCGCTCGGCCCGGGATCGAAGTCGGCGAAGGGCCGGGAGAACATCACCTGGGCGAGCACCGGGTTGGCCGTCACGAAGCGGCGGAAGCCGACGAAGGTGGCCTCCAGGTCGGCCCGCGGGTCGGCGGTCTCCTCCAGCCGGGCGAGGTGCCGGTCCAGCTGCCGGAAGCCGCCGAAGAACACCTCGCGCACGAGCCCGGCCTTGTCCCCGAACAGCTCGTACACCGCGGGGAGCGACGTCTCTGCCTCCTGGGCGATCCGGCGGGTGGTGAAGCCGCCCACGCCCTCGCTGACCAGCACCGCCACCGCCGCGTCCAGCACCCGGTCCCGCAGCTCGGGAGTCCTCTGCTTGGCGCGCGGCACCCGGCCAACGGTATCGGAACGTCGTTACGACTAGGGGTGGGTCAGGTGCCGGTCAGCTCCGACTTCTCGTTGCCCCCGGTCACCGTGTCCTCGGCGATCACGCCGATGCCCGGGGCGTAGTACTTCTGCTCGACCACGTCCGGCTCCAGCGGGTTCCACTCCTTGATCACCAGCACGTCCTGGTAGTCGCCCAGGCCGATCTGCTTGGTGGTGCCGACCTGGCTGACCTCGGCCATGTCCTCGGCCTGGCCCGGGTAGTACTCCTGCCGGTACGCCTGGCCGGCGGCGGGATGGGCCTGCATCACGATGCCGGGCAGCGCCCCGTCGACGCCGCCCTCCCACGAGCCCTCGGTGCTGGTGACCTGGCCGTTCTCGTACTCCTTGGAGTCCTCGCCCATGTACCAGACGTTGCCGTCGCGGTCCTGGGCGAACCAGTCGTAGGTGTCCTCGACCACCTCGCCCCGGACGCTCACGGTGTCCCGCACCACCACGACCGGGATCCCCATGACGACCTTCTGCTGGTCGGTCACGACCACCTCGGTGTGCTCGGGCTCGCCGTCGGAGGTGCCCTCGTAGACCCAGCGGGCCCCCGGGGCGAGGGGCATGTACGGATTGTCGACCGTGGTCACGAAGTTGGCCGGGTCGATGACGGGGGCGTAGTGCCCGCCGTCGCCCGGGTCGATCACCGGGGTGGTCGTCGTCTCGGAGCCCGAGCCGCCGCCCGCCTGGGTCGAGCCGTCGTCGTCGCCGCAGCCCGCGGCCGCGAGTCCCATGACCGCCAGGCCGGCGACGAGCCGAGCGGCCATCCATGCCGGCGAGCGGCGGGTGTGAGGTGCCATGGGCCACAGCGTGCACCTTCGGTGCTGACCGTCACCTGACGCGAGGGACCTTGGTCCCTGGTCCGCCCCCGCGGGCCTTCTTACCGTCGGTGACGTGAACCACTACACGCTGGCCGAGATCGTCACCGAGAACCCCGGCGCCGCCCGCGTCCTCGACGGGTTCGGGCTGGACTACTGCTGCCATGGCCACCGCACGCTGGCCGTGGCCTGTGCAGAGGCCGGCATCGCCTCCGCTGTCGTGACGGCCAGGCTCGCCGACCTGGAGGGCGAGGTCGACATCGGCTGGACGACGCTGGCGGCGCCCGCGCTGGCCGACCACATCGTCGAGACCCACCACCGCTACCTGCACGAGGAGCTCCCGCTGCTGGACGCGCTGGCCGCCAAGGTGCGGGCGGCCCACGGCGAGCGCCATCCCGAGCTCGCCGAGGTCCACCGGCTGGTGGCCGCTCTGCGGGCCGACCTGGAGCCCCACCTGCTGAAGGAGGAGCGGGTTCTGTTCCCGGCCATCCACGACCTCGCCACGGGCCGGGCCCGATTCCCGTTCGGGCCCATCGCCAACCCGATCCGCATGATGCTCGCCGAGCACGACCGGGCCGGCCGGCTGCTGGCCGTGCTGCGGGCCACCACCGCCGGCTACTCCGTCCCCGCCGACGGGTGCACCAGCTTCCGCTCGCTCTACGACCGGCTGGCGGCACTGGAGGAGGACACCCACCTGCACATCCACAAGGAGAACCACGTCCTGTTCCCGGACGCCCTGAGGCTGGCCGAGGCCGGCGACTAGCGGGTCACACCTCGGGCGCGGGGGCATGGCCGGCCGCGGGCCGCCTCGAACATGCCGGATCGCCCAGCGCTCGCGTGAACTCGTCCAGCTCGTCCCGTCGGCCGACGAGCGGCCACCGCGTCGCCACGGCCATCAGGGCGAGCGTACCGGTACACGCGCCAAGGGTCCCGGACGGGGCTCGCCCGCAGATGAGCAACGCCTACTCAAAGCCGCGATGAGTAG
>JBKPRV010000344.1:0-11331 GCA_046734715.1 Actinomycetota bacterium
GCTCCTCATCCCCTGGCGGGCAACACGCGCGGCGGCAGCGGCCATCCTGCTGACCACGGCCCTGCTCGCCGGGTGCAGCAGTGCGGGTCGTCCGGGCAGCGGGGCGGCCGAGTCGGCATCGCCAGCACGACCCGCCGCGAGCACCGTCACGAGCACGACCCCGACGACGGCTGAGGCCGCGTCGCCGACACCAGCGCCAGCTGCGCCACCAGAGACGCGGTCCTGCGACGATCAGCAGCACTGGACGACCGAGCCCCAGGTCACCGCAACCCCACCGCTGATCGCGGAGCTCTACCTCACCCGCGTCGGTCGCCACGACTGCTACGACCGCATCGTCTTCGACGTGAACGGCATCGTCGAGGGCCCGGACGTCGTGGGCTACGGAGTCTCCTACGTCATCGGCGAGGTGACCTCGGATCCTCGCGGCGAGCCCGTCCCCACCAGGGGCGACGCCGCGCTCCAGATCGTCGTCCGGGCGCCCAGCGAGGACGTGGAGGGCCACCAGCCTTGGCGGCCGAGGCCCGAGGTCGGCGACGACCTGGTCCCGCTGGACCAGCTGAACGGCTGGGACACGTTCCGACAGATCACCCTGGCCGGTTCGTTCGAGGGCCAGACCACGATCGCCGTCGGCCTGTCGACCCAGCTGCCCTTCCACGTCGGCGTCGTCGAGCAGGGCGCTATCACCCACATCTACGTAGACGTCGCGCACGAGCCGCTCGGTCAGCAGTGACGGGACCCGGACCCATAACCTCCGACTCAGGGTTCAGGGCGTGAGCCAGCGGGCGGTGGCCTGGTCGAAGCGCCGCTCGCGCTCCCCTGGCGTGGCGGTGTCCAAGGCCCGGGCGACCGCTCGGTCGAGGGCCGACTGCCCCTCGGGGACGACCTCGTCCGCGATGCCCAGGTCGAGCATGTCCTTGGACCTGAGGCGCAGGCGCTCGGCCACGTCGGGGGCTTTGGTGGCATCACGCTCGAGGATGGCGGCTGCGCCTTCGGGGGCGATGACCGAGAACACGGCGTGCTCGGCCATCAAAAGCCGATCGGCGTAACTGAGGGCCAGGCCTCCCCCGCTGCCTCCCTCGCCCACGCACACCGAGACCGTCGGGCTGGGACAGGCCGCCATGGCCTGGAACGTTCTGGCGATCTCGAGGGCGAGGCCGTCGGCCTCGGACTCGGCCGATGGGTCTGCGCCTGGGGTGTCGATCAGCGTTACGACCGGCAGACCCAGCCGTCCGGCCAGTGCGATGGCCCGTCGGGCCAGGCGGAACCCGCCCGGGGTCGGGCGCCCGCCGCGCTGATACCGGTCCGTCGCCACCACGACGCAGCGCCGGTCGGCCACGCTGGCCAGGCCCGCCCGCACCACCGGGTCGGGCCCCCGGAGCTCGCACCATGACGACGCCAGCCGGGCCGCACGGTCGATGCCCGTCGGCCGGCCGACCGCTCGCGCCCTGAGGACCTCGCCCCAAGCACCGTCCACGCCGGGGTCGCGCCAGGCCGGCAAGGGTCGGGTGGGCAGCGGGCGCTCGAGGCGGCCCAGGGCCACGTCCACCCACTCGGCGGCCTCGCCCGGGTGCACCAGGGCGTCGACCAGCGCGTGCTGGTACGCGCTCTCGGCCGTGTGCGACGTCGCCGGCAGCGAGATGCCGAGCGTCCCCTCGGCCACCCGGGGGCCGGCGAAGCCGATGACCGCGTGCTCGTACGCGGCCCGGACGTCGACCAGTGAACCGTACGAGGCGTAGACGCCCCCGGTCGTGGGCGAGCCGTACACGCCCACCGACAGCAGTCCGGCCCGGGCATGGCGGTCGGCCGCCGAGGCCGTGCGGGCGAGCTGCACCAGCGACACCATGCCTTCCTGCATGCGCGCGCCTCCTGTCCTGGTCGCCACCACCAAGGGCAGGCGCAGCTCGCGCGCCCGGTCGTAGGCCCGCACCACCCGCTCGCCCGCGGCCGCGCCCATCGTGCCGCCCAGCACGTCGAAGCGGCCCTCGATGAAGGCGTAGTGCCCGGTCCTCCCGGTGCGCACCGCCTCCCCCGTCGACGTCAGGGCGCGAAGGCGCTCCTCGTAGCCCGGGAAGCCGAGCGGGTCACCCGCGAAGACGTCGGCATCCCACTCGGCGAGGGTGGCGTGGAACGGCACGGTTGGACAGTTTCCCATCGGGTCCGGCGCGGTCACCAGAACTCGGAGGCCGAGCCGCCAAGCTCAGCGGAGGCGGAGAGCCACCTCGTTGGCCAGCAGCCGGCCGCGGACAGTGAGGACCGCACGGCCACCAGCTGCATCCACGGAAACGAGGTCGGCCAGGTCCTCGACCGGCAACGACGACGCCGGGACGCCGCCGCGGGTGCGGACCGCGAGCTGGAGGCCCTCGAGGCGGCGCTCGTCCGGATCCAGCTGCTCGCCCGCAGCCTCCGGCGACTCGCCCGCGGCGACGGCGGCGATGTAGCGCTCGGGCGTCCGCACGTTCCAGAAGCGGCGCCCACCGCGGTGCGAGTGGCCGGCGCAGCCGAACGCCTGGTACTCGCCCATCGTCCAGTAGAGCTGGTTGTGGCGGCACTCGTGCCCGGGCCGAGCCCAGTTCGAGATCTCGTACCAGGCCAGCCCGGCCGCCTCGAGGCCGGCCGACGCCGCCAGGTACTTCTCGGCCTGATCGTCGTCGTCCGGGTGGCGGGTCGGGTCGTCGGCCAGGGGCGTGCCCGCCTCGACGGTCAAGGCATAGGCGCTGACGTGCGGCGGGTCCAGGGCCAGGGCCTCGTCGAGTGAGCGCCGCCAGTCGTCCAGCGACTCGCCCGCAGCCCCGTAGATCAGGTCGAGGTTGAGGGTCGGGATGCCGGCGTCGCGCACGTGGTCCACCGCCCGGCGGACGTTGGCCGGGTCATGCGTGCGCCCCAGGGCCAACAGCACGTGGTCGACCATCGACTGGACTCCCAGGCTTATGCGGTTGACGCCGCCGGCGGCGTAGGTCGCGGCCAGCGCCGGGGTCACCGTGTCGGGATTGCACTCCACCGTGACCTCACACCCAACGGCGCGAGGCACAGCGGCCAGCACGTCCATGAGCCGCTCGGGGGCCACCAGCGACGGCGTCCCCCCGCCGACGAAGATGCTCGTGGCCGCCGGCAACCCGGCGGCCACGGATCGTTCGACGTCCGTCACGCAGGCGTCGAGGTAAGACTCCTGGAGGTGGTGGCGGTCGGTCCAGGTGGCGAAGGCGCAGTAGTCACATCGGGCCGCACAGAACGGCACATGGATGTAGACGCCGAACGGCGCCGCCGCCGGGACAGGATCCTGGGCCGCGACCGCCCCTCCTCTCAGCGGACTAGGCAGAGGCCCAGGCTGTCCAGCCGGGCCGGCACCTGATCGGGATGGCAGTCGAGGATGCAGGCCACGGCCCGCAGGTCCTCGCGCCGGATGGTGAGCATGCGACCGTTGTAGTCGCCCCGCTGCACCTGGATCATCCGCAGGTAGCGAGCGAGCATCTCGCCCTCCTGCCCGCCGAGCTGCTCGACGGCCCCGAGGTCGATGGTGACCGGGCGGTCATCCCGCCGGGGCCCCCGCATGCGCTCGGTCAGATCGACCACCTGCTCGTCGCCGACCGGCGAGCGGATGCCCAACTCGTCGTCGCTCGGCAGCATCTGGTCGACCGGCACCCGGTAGAACCGGGCCAGTCGCTGCAACCGCGGGACCGAGATGGCCCGCTCGCCGCGCTCGTACGCCCCGAGAACCGAGGCCTTGAACTCGTGCTCCGACGCCGCCTCGACGTCTTGTAGGGATAAATGCTTCTGGCGTCGGATAGAGCGAAGTCGTGCCCCGACCTTCGCGGCGTAGCCGCTGTCGCGGTCGACATCGACGTCAGTGTCCATGGTGTTCCTCCCTCGGCCGGTCCCCAGAAGTCCGGCCAGACCCACGCGCGCCCCCCGAAGTCCTCCCCCGAGTCGGGCGTTTGCCTACTCTACGCACCAGTCGACCGCGCGGACAATCACTGCGAGTGTGCCTAGAAACGCGTCTTTGGCGCTATATGACATGAAACACGCACCCGACGACTCAGCGTAGTCGCTCACTTCGCTTCCGTCACTAGGTCATCGCGAAGGGCACTGAGGATGCCACAAATCGTTATGGAAGCGGTTTCAGCTCGCAACACGTGGCCCGCTAGGCGGACGTGAGGCAGCTTGGCCGCTCGCTCCGCGGGCGACCAACCGCCCTCCGGGCCGACCAGCACGACCGGCCGCGCCAGGGACGGGGGCTCGCCGTCGCGGTCGGCCAAGGCCGCTCCCGGCAGCGCCGCCGCCTCGGCGAAGCCGACAACCGAGCCGACGTCCGGGAGCCAGGTGCGCCGGCACTGCATGGCCGCTTCCCGGGCGATGGCCGCGAGGCGGTCCACCTGGCGGGCCGCCTTGGCCGCGTCCCAGCGGACGACCGAGCGCTCGGCCACGAACGGGACGATGCGGTCGGCCCCCAGCTCGGTCAGCTTCTGCACCGTGAGCTCGGGCCGCTCCCCCTTGACCAGGGCAAACGCGACCGTGATGGGCGGATCGGGCCGCGGATCGGCGACCACGTCGCCCACCGGCTCCAACACCGTGGACCCCGAAAGGCGCACCGCCCGCCACCGGCCGCCGCCGTCGCCCACGGTGATCTCGGCCCCGGGAGCCAGCCGCAGCACCCGGGTCAGGTGATGGTGGTCGGCGTCCGACAGGCGCGGGTCTGCCAGGTCTGCGACGAAGGCGTGCGCCCGCGCGGTGACCGGGCTCGACGCCACCGGCCCCCTACTTGAACGCGGAGCGGAGCTTCGAGATCAGCCCGCTCACCGACGGCGCCACCGGTTCGCCTCGCAGCTCCGCGAGGTGACGGATGAGCTCTTCCTCTTCCTCGCTCAGCTCTTTGGGCACCTCGACCACGAGCTCGATGAGCAGGTCGCCCCGCGAACGCCGCTCGAGGTGCGGCACGCCGCGGTTGCGGAGCCGGAACGTGGTACCCGACTCGGTGGCCCGGGGGATGTCGATCTCCTCGGTACCGTCGAGCGTCTCGAACTGGATGGTGGCGCCCAGCGTGGCCTGCGTGTACGGCAGGCGCATGACGGCGTGGAGGTCGTAGCCGTCGCGCTCGAAGCGCTCGTGCGGCTCGACTCGCAGGTGGACGTACAGGTCGCCCGCCGTCCCGCCCCGGGGCCCGACCGCACCTCGACCCGACAGCCGCAGCGTCGAGCCCGAGTCGACCCCGGCGGGGATCTCGACGGTGTAGGTACGCTCCTCGACCGTGCGCCCCTCGCCACGGCACTCGGTGCACGGGCTGGCGATGATCTGACCCGACCCGCCACAGCGGGCACACGGCGACGATGTCACCATCTGGCCGATCAGCGACTGGCGCACCCGCTGGACCTGGCCGGTGCCCTGGCACTCGTAGCAGGTGATGGGCTGGGTGCCGTCGGCCGCGCCGGTGGCGTCGCAGGCCGGGCACTCGACTGCGGTGCGCACCGACACCGGGTGCTCGCAGCCGAACACGGCCTCGGTGAACTCCAGGTCGACGACGACCTCGAGATCGGACCCCCGCGGCGGCCCGCTGGGACCCCGGCCGCGGCCGCCGAAGGGGCTGCCTCCGAAGAACGCCTCGAACATGTCGCCGATGCCGCCGAACCCGAACGGGTCACCCGCAGGCGCACCGCCGTTGACCCCGTCGGGGCCGAAGGTGTCGTAGCGCCGGCGCTTCTCGGGATCTGACAGCACCTCGTAGGCGTGAGCCACCTGCTTGAACAACGCCTCCGACTCGGGGTCACCGTGCCCGGTATCGGGGTGGAGCTGGCGGGCGAGCTGACGGAAGGCGCGCTTGATCTCTTCCTGAGTGGCGTTCCGGGAGACGCCCAGCAGCTCGTAGTAGTCGGTGACCACGATTCCCTCAGCCCTCCGTGAGGCGATCGGACAGACGGTGGCTCACCACGGCCACAGCCGCCAGCGCCTGGGGGTAGTTCATCCGGGTCGGCCCGAGGACGCCAATGGTGCCCGCGCGCTCGCCTTCGATGTCATAGGGGGCGACCACCAGCGCGCACTCGGCCAGCGGGGCCACACCGGTCTCGGTGCCGATGGCGACGTGCAGGCCCCGGTCGATGACGTCCCGGAGCAATGACACGACGACGAACTGCTGCTCGAGGATGCCGAGCACCTCGCGCACCGTCTCGATGGCGTCGAAGGCCTGGGCCATGCGAGCCGCGCCGCCCACGTAGACGTGCTCGGGGTCTTCGGTCGGGTGGCCAGTGAGGGCGTCGATGGCCCGGGTCACGAGGGCGTCCGTCGGGGCGTCGCCCGTCGGCGGGACCCGCGGCGCGGCATGGCGGGAGGTGCCCGACAGGTGGGCGGCGAGATGGGCGCCGGCGGCGGCCACGCGCTCGTCATGCACGCCGCCGGGCAGATCGATGGTGTGCTTCTCGACCGACCCGTCGCTGAACACGGCCACCACCAAGGCGGCGCTGGCGCTCAGGGCGACCAGCTGGACGGACCGCAGCACGGCCTCGGATGCCACCGGGGACACGACCACGCTGGTGAGGTTGGTCAGGTTGGACAGCAGCCGGCTGGTCTGGGAGAGCATCTGCTCGACCTCGCCGTGCGCCCGGGCGAAGAAGTCACGCACCTCGTCGGCGGACCGCGCCTGGAGGCGGGGCTGGCGCAGGTGATCGACGAAGAAGCGGTAGCCCTTCTCGGTGGGGACCCGCCCGGCCGAGGTGTGCGGTTGCCGCAGGTAGCCGTCGGCCTCGAGGGTTGCCATCTCGTTGCGCACGGTGGCGGACGACACGTCGACCCCGGGCGCGGTCGCCACATGGCCGGACCCCACCGGCTGCGCCGTGTCGATGTATTCCTCCACAACGGCCCGGAGGATGGCCGCCTTGCGTTCGTCGAGCATGTGTCCTCGCCGGGGGACGAGCGGCCCTTCGCAGCTGCGCCCCTCAGGTAGCAGTCGATTGTACCGAGTGCTAACCGCCGAATCGGATTCGCCCTGCACTATCGCCTCGGATGTTCCATCGGCTGCTTGACTGGCGCCGTGAGCTGGTGGCGACGAGCAGGTTCGGGACGCACTGCCGGATATCCCACCTCGGCCAACCGTGCCTCGTCGTTCCACCTCCACTGGGGCGGGCTGCCGACGGACGCTCGCGTGCTCGAAGTAGCGGCGACGCTGGAGGTCGTCGAGGCCCCAGCGGTGCCCGAGCTGTACTTCTGGGCGCTCCAGGCCAACTTCGCCGACGGGCGCCGGCGGCAGGGCGGGGCCCACCTGGGACTGCAGTGGTACCCGCCGCACCCGGGGTCCACCGCGGTGAACTGGGGCGGCTACGCCGACCGGGGCGGGATCCTGGAGGGGACCGAGGCGTCCCTGCCCAGCGCTACCGACAACCCCAACACCCGCGACTTCCCCTGGGAGCCGGGGCGGCGCTACCGCCTGGCGATCGGCCCGGGATCCAGCCCGGGATGGTGGCGGGGGTCGATCGACGGCGTCACGGTGCGCGAGTTGCACGGTGGCGGGGACCAGCTGATCTCCCCGGTGATGTGGTCCGAGGTCTTCGCCCGCTGCGACCACCCGTCCGTGGCCGTGCGTTGGTCCGAGCTCGCGGCAGTCACCGACGACGGGCGGGTCGTGACCCCCGACCGGCTCAGCGTCACCTACCAGGCCACCGCCGACGGCGGCTGCGACAACACCTCGGTCGTGGCCGACGGTCTCGGGTTCCTGCAGCGCACGGCGACCGAACGCCTCGTCCCACCCGGGGCCGTGCTGGCGGCGGGCTGAAGCGGGGTCAGTCGTCGAGCCGGAGAGCGCTGATGAACGCCTCCTGGGGGACCTCCACGCGGCCGATGTTCTTCATCCGCTTCTTGCCTTCCTTCTGGCGCTCCAGCAGCTTGCGCTTGCGGGTGATGTCGCCGCCGTAACACTTGGCCAGCACGTCCTTGCGCTTGGCCTTGACGGTCTCCCGGCTGATGATGCGGCCGCCGATGGCCGCTTGGATGGGCACGTCGAACATCTGGCGCGGGATCAGCTCCCGCAGCTTCTCGGCCATGCGCCGGCCGTAGTCGTAGGCCCGGTCCTTGTGGATGATCGTGCTGAAGGCGTCGGCGGCCACGCCGTTGAGCAGCACGTCCACCTTGACCAGGCTGGAGGCGGCGTAGCCCGCGGGCTCGTAGTCGAGACTGGCGTAGCCCTGGGTGCGGGACTTCATCTGGTCGAAGAAGTCGCGCACCACCTCGGCCAGCGGCATCCGGTACACGAGCTCGATGCGCTCGGGCGACAGGTACTCCAGCTTGGACATCTCGCCCCGGCGGGCCTGGCACAGCTCCATGAGGGTGCCCGTATAGGTCGTGGGCGTGAGTATCGTGCAGGTCAGGAACGGCTCCTCGATCCGCTCGATCTCGGCGGCCGGCGGCATGGCCGACGGGTTGTCGATCTGCAGCACCTCACCGGTGATGGTGTGCACGTGGTAGGCCACGGACGGCGCGGTGGCGATGAGGCTGAGGTCGAACTCGCGCTCGAGCCGCTCCCGCACGATCTCCATGTGCAACAGGCCGAGGAACCCACAGCGGAACCCGAAGCCGAGCGCCCCCGACGTCTCGGGCTCGTACGTGAAGCTGGCGTCGTTGAGGCGCAGCTTCTCCAGGGACTCCCGCAGGTCGCTGAACTGGTCGCCGTCGATCGGGTAGAGGCCGCAGAACACCATCGGCTTGGGGTCCTGGTAGCCGGTCAGCGCGGCCGCCGCCGGGCGCGCCGCCTCGGTCACGGTCTCGCCCGAACGGGCCTCGGCCACGTCTTTGATCCCGGCGATCAGGTAGCCGGTCTCCCCCGGGCCCAGCACGGCCACGGGGACGTTGTCGGGGGTGCGGATGCCGATCTCGTCGGCGTCGTGGATCGCCCCGGCCTGCATGAAGCGCAGCCGGCTGCCGGTCTTGAGCGACCCGTTGACCACCCGCACCGACGAGACCACGCCGCGGTAAGGGTCGTAGTGGGAGTCGAAGATGAGCGCCTGGAGCGGGTCGTCGAGGCTGCCGATCGGGGGCGGCACCCGCTCGATGACCGCGTCGAGCAGCTCGGCCACACCCTCCCCTGTCTTGGCGCTGATCCTCAGGATCTGGTCGGCCGGGATGCCCAGCACCTTCTCGATCTCGGCCGCGTAGCGGTCGGGGTCGGCGGCGGGGAGGTCGATCTTGTTGAGGGCGGCCACGATCTCCAGGTCGTGCTCCACAGCCTGGTAGCTGTTGGCCAGGGTCTGGGCCTCGATGCCCTGGGCGGCGTCGACCAGCAGGATCACGCCCTCGCAGGCGGCGAGCGAGCGGGACACCTCGTAGCCGAAGTCGACGTGGCCCGGGGTGTCTATGAGATCGATCACGTGACCCCGGTAGTCGAGCCGGACCGACTGGAGCTTGATGGTGATGCCCCGCTCCCGTTCGAGCTCCATAGAGTCGAGGTACTGGTCGCGCATGTCCCGGGGGTCGACGGCCCCGCACAGCTCGAGCAGGCGGTCGGCCAAGGTCGACTTGCCGTGGTCGATGTGGGCGATGATCGAGACGTTGCGGATGCGGTCGAGATCCATAGGGGGGCCGCGCGAGCGTAGCGGGGGGTGGACTTTCTCCCTGAAGGTGACATCGCGCCGGATGGGCCGCTAGCCTGTCTCGGCTATTCGTTCTTAAGGAGCAGGTGCCCCCGTGGCGAACATCAAGAGCCAGATCAAGCGCAACCGCCAGAACCTCGTGCGCCACGAGCGCAACAAGGCTGTGCGCTCCGAGCTCAAGACCCGCACCCGCTCGGCCGTGACCGCCGCCGACACCGGCGCCGACGACGCCGACGAGCGCCTGCGCGCCGCCATCAAGCGCATCGACGCCGCCGCCGCCAAGGGCGTGATCCACCGCAATGCCGCGGCCCGGCGCAAGTCTCGGCTCATGGCCCGCGTGCAGCAGGCCGACACGGCCGAGGCCTGAGCTACCGCCGCCACCGCTGACGCGGGCGGCTAGCGGGCCAGGCGGGCGAGCCTGGCTACCAGGACTTCGAGGACCAGCTCGTCCGGCCACGCCTTGCCGCCGCGTAGATCGATGTCGGCGCCGGCCAGGAGATCGATGGCCTCGACCACGTGGTCGTGGCCCAGGCGCCGGGTCTGGCTGAGCGCCTTGCGGGCCGGGAACGTCGAGCCGCGGAGACCGAGCAGCTGGGCGGCGTCCTTCTCGCCGGTGACGTCTGCGCCGTCGAGTTGGAGCATGCGGGCGTAGTGGCCGTGCAGCGTGGCCATGACCTGGAGGGGGTGGCGGCCGCCGCCGCCGACCATGCGGTGGAGCTTGCCCAGCGCGCCTGGGATGTCGCCCCGGTCGAGGGCGTCGGTCAGCTCCCACGGGGGCACGCCGCCGGGCTCGCCGAGGAACGGCTCCAGCTCCTCGGGGCCGAGCCGCGCTCCCGGCCCGTAGGTTCCGACCAGGGTGCCGAGCACGCCGACCAGCCGAGGCGGATCGTCGCCCAGCCAGGAGACCAGCCGCTCGGTGGCGGCCCGGTCGAGGCGGAGGCCGGCCGATGCCACGTGCTCGTCCACCCAGGCCGC
This sequence comes from Actinomycetota bacterium, assembly GCA_046734715.1. Lineage (GTDB taxonomy): Bacteria > Actinomycetota > Acidimicrobiia > Acidimicrobiales > VFJN01 > ZC4RG19. The sequence goes on from JBKPRV010000344.1 coordinate 10,539, forward strand.
CAGCTTGCGACCCGGAGCGGTGTCGTGCACCTGGCCGCCGCTGGCCTTGACCGCGTCCAGGACGGACTTCGGGATGCGCCCGGCCCCCCAGACCAGCACCAGTGAGGTAGTCGGCAGCGGGTCGCCCAGGTAGGCGACCAGCGGCGCCACCTGCTCGGCCCGGGTGAAGGCGTCGAGGTCACGGCCGACGACGACCCGGCGGTCGGTGAGGAACGGTGGCGTCTGCGCCGCCTCCACCAGCGGGGCGATCCCCACCTCCGCATCCTCGGCGGGCCGGAAGCGCTCGGCGCCCACCTCCTCCACCGCGAGCCCGGGATCCAGGTCGCCGAGCAGGGCATGGACCAGCTCACGGGCGGCGTCGCGCAGGATCACCTCGTCGTCACCTCGGACGAGGTGCACGGGTGCGTCCAGCCGGGTGTCGCTCACGAGCCCCCGTCCTCGCGGCGGGCTGCCAGCAGCGCGCCCATGACCTCCGCGACCCGGCGACTGCGGCGCACGTCGGCCGTGCGGATCACGCGGCAGCCCAGCGAGACCGCGGCGGCTTCTTTGCCGACCGCCTCGGGCCCGCTCCAGCGGCTGGCGTCGATGGCCAGCGGTGCCCCCAGCCGGCCGGCCACCTCTCGGGCGGCGCTGACCCCGGCGAGGTCGTCGACGACCACGGCGACGGCGCCCGCCTCGGCACCGGCCTCGCTGGCCGTGTCGGCGGCCGCTTCCGGTGGGACCAGCACGACCTGCGCGCCCGCCCGGCGAGCCGCCGCGGCCTCGGCGGCCGTACCGGCCCGCACCGCTACCG
>JBKPRV010000345.1:0-11145 GCA_046734715.1 Actinomycetota bacterium
GCCACTACCAGGGTGACGACCGCGTCGACCGCCAGCACCGCCAGCGCGGCGATGACCCCGACGGCGGTGGGCAGGATGTGGCCGCGGTAATTCTCCCGGGCGAAGACCTCGCCGCCGAACGCGGGCGCCATCAGGATCCACAGCCCGGCGGCCACCAGCACGCCGGCCACGAAGGCGGCCGCGACGATCATGCGGCGGCGGGGGCGGGCTCGACCGTGCCGGCCGCGGCCCGCCGGGCCCGCCACACCTGGAGGCGGTCGTAGGCGGCGGGCCAGTCGATCAGGATCAGCGGGACCGTGATGGCCCAGGCCCAGTAGTCGAGCCCGAGCAGCAGCCAGGTGGTGATGTGGAGGACGACCGCCGCCAACGCGTACCAGACCCGCACGCTGCGCACGAAGATCACGACCGGGAACGTCAGCTCCAGGCCCAGGATGAACACGCCCGACGAGCGCGCCATCCACGCGTGCTCCCCCACCCAGCGGGCCAGTCCCGGCCAGCCCGGGGAGCCGATGCTCGGCCCCCACAGCGCCACGAACCGCATGTTGTCGCTGTAGGCCCACGACGGGCCCGAGCGCCTCAGCTTGTGGTAGCCGGCGAAGCAGTAGATCAGGGCGATGATCACCAACGACACCCGCAACGGCCAGCCGTAGCGGCGGCGGGGCACCGGGTCGCGCCGGTCGATCACGGCCGGCGCCAGGAGGAAGGGCGCGGACGCCCAGAGCAGGAGCAGGTCGTTGTGCAGCACCTTGCCCCGGCTGCCCCGCAGGCCGGCGAGGACCAGGTAGCAGACCCACGCCACCGCGAAGGCGGCCCGGGGATGGCGGCGCAGCACGGCGGCGAGCGCCGCCAGCCCGCCGATCACCTGGATGGCCACGAACATCTCGGCGGACGGCATGCGGTCCAGCCAGGCCAGGAACGGCACCGGCTCGACCAGGGCGGCGGGCGTGTTGGCCAGCTGGCGGTACGAGCCGGCGACGATGCGCACGCCGATCAGAGCGGACAGGGCCATGTGCACGAACAGCAGGCGGGCACCGGTCTCCGGCCCCCACACGGCCTCGTGCAGGGCGGTGCGGACGCGGGCCACGCTCACGACGACCTTGCCGGGGTGCAGGAGTGGAACCGCTCGATGTTGTGGCTGGTGGTCCAGTGGCCGTCGTCGCCCTCGACGAGCCGGGCGTGATCGCGGGCGATGACCAGCTCATTGGTGGTGGGCAGCAGGTCCAGGACCGGGCTGAGCAGCGCCTCGCACACCGCGGTGCGGCGGGCGTCCGAGGCGCCGGGCAGCTCGGACATGGGCCACTCGGCGTGGCGGTAGCGCAACGGCAGCTCCTCCAGGCTCACCACCCGGTGGGAGCCGTCCTCGGCGACCGCCTCGATGACCCAGCGGGTCTGTTCGGGGCCGCGGGACAGGCTGAACAGGCGCCAGCCGGTGAGCGGCCAGGCGTCGAAGCCGATCAGGCCCGGCACCAGCAGCAGGACGAACAGGATCGCCACCAGGACACGGGCGGAGCGGGGCGCCTCGTCGGGCTCGCCGGCGGCGGTGTCGGCTGCGGTGGGGGCGGTCGGGATGGTGTCGCTCACGGTCGGTCGGTCCCCGCCCGCACGGGCGACTCTTCGGGGGAAGGCCCGGTCCCGCCCGGTTCCGTCTCGCCGTTGGTCGGGGCCGGCGCGGGTTCGGCCCCGGCGGAGGTCGCCTCGGGTGGCGGCGCGACCTCGGCGGGGACTGGCTCGGTGGCGGCTGGGACGGGCGTGGCGGGGACGCCGGCGGTCTTCAGGGCGAGCCAGGCGAGGGCTACCGCGATGACGGTCAGGGTGACGCCGCCGACGATGGCGCCCGAGTCGTTGACCAGGCTGCCGAGGACGCCGGCCACGAGGGCGGAGGTGACGCCGGCTTGGAGGGTGGGGACGCGGGAGCGGGCCTCGGCCAGGGGGCGGGTCGGGTAGCGGGCGAGGAAGATCAGGAACGCCACCGCGATGGGGATGGCGGCGATCCAGAACGACGTGGTGGTGACGCGCAGGTTGGCCAGGAGCTTGCGCTCCATGATCGAGATCAGGGGCTCCAGGCCCTCGTTGCCCACCCGCTCGAACAGCCGGCCGAGGTGGGCCCGCTGGCCCTCGGGGCGGGCCAGGTCGATGAGGCCGAACGCCGTGACCGAGACCGCGGTGACCGCCAGGCCGATGAGGATCGTGCGCAGCCGCAGGCGGTAGCCGGTGACCAGGGCCGCGAACACGAGGATTGTGGGGGTGAAGGCGATGATGCCGCCCACGTCCGAGCCCCACGTCGGCATGCCGATGACGACCAGCACCGCAGCCAGCAGCCCGATGGCGGCGAGGCGGCCCCGGCGGCTCGGCCAGCGGCTGGCCACGAACGCGGCCAGGAGGCACGACGACGCCGCGACCTGGCCGAAGGCGTAGTTGCTGATGCCGTACAGCCGGGAGTTGCCCGTGGGCGAGTAGCCGAACGCCGCGCTCAGGCTGAGGTGCGAGCCCAGGATGACGTCCACCAGCGGCACCGCCAGCACCAACGCCAGCACCCCGACGAGGGCGAGGCGGCCGCGCCGGGGGCCGCGCCCCACCAGCGTGGCGATCGCGGCCACCAGCAGGCCGGTGGCCACCACGAACGCCCAGTAGAACCCGGCGCCGAGGTCCTCCAGCGGGAAGGCCCGGGCCACGAACGACATGGGCAGCACGGCCAGGTCGGCCAGCGCCACGAAGGCCAGCACCGCCCGGGCCCGAGGCGGGCCGCCCCGGACCAGCACCACCACCGCGGCGGCACACAGCCCGGCCAGCACCACGACCACCGCCAGCGTGGTGGGGAACAGCAGCCGCTCGCGGAAGCGCGACGCCTCGTTCAGTGCCACCAGCCGGTCGACCCGGTGTTCGAGGGAGGCGCTGGACGCCACCACCTCGGCCGGGCGGCCCTCCATGTCGACCGGCCGAGCCACGCCCAGCTGGTCGAGCACCGTCGGAGCCACGTCCACCAGGGTCAGGAACCCCGACCGCTGGGTGGAGGCCGAGCGGAGGTAGCCGGGCTCCAGCCCGGGGCCCTGCAGCGCGGCCACGGTCAGGTTGCGGTCGTTGGCAAGGTTGTAGGGGGCGACCATCAGGACGGTGTCGCGCTGGGGGTCGACGCGGTCGAGCAGGCGGGCCACGAGGTCGTCGGTGTCCTCCAGGGCCTGGCGGCGCAGCTCCTCGTAGCGGGCCAGGTCGACCCGGTCCCGGTAGCGCATCGAGCGGGCCAGGTCCGAGGCCTCCACCACCACCAGACCGCCGTCGCGCCCGGCGGGGGCGTCCCAGGCCCGCTCGAAGCGCTGGATCACCTGGTCCAGGTCGAGCCGCTGGCCGAAGGGCCGGCTGGGATCGCGGGTCAGCAGGTCGGCGTCCAGCTCGCCCGCGGGGATCACACCGTCGCCGGTGGCCGCGGCCAGGCCCACCTGGCGCTCGTAGGACGTGCCCACGGTGTCGGTGCCGTCCGCGTTGCCGATGGCCTCGACACCGAGGCCGGCGTCGTCCAGCGTGTCGGTCAGCAGGCCGAGGGCGGCGTCGTAGGGCTGGCGGGCGTTGACCCGCTCGAGCGTCGGCCAGGCCAGCGCCACGTAGCGGCCGTCGGGCTCGACGCCGGTGCGCCGCTCGAACACGTCGCCCGCCGACGACCCGGCCGCCTGCTCACCCAGGGCCAGCTGCTGGCCGTCCACCAGCGGATCGGACGTGGCCCGGCTGCCGGCCGAGATGGTCAGGTAGGCGGCGCCCGGCGTGGCCCGGGGCGACACGCCGCGGGGCGCCATGTCGGCCAGCGCCGAGTCCGCCAGCAGGCTCTCGATGGCAGGCAGGTCGTGGTCCTGCACCTCGGCCCAGGTGAGGCCGGGCACCGAGATGAGCAGCACCCGCCCAGGCGCCGGGTCCACCGCCTGTGCGCCCGCGGGGGCAGCCCCCACCCCGACTCCGATCAGCAGGGCGGCCAGGCACGCCAGCACCAGCGCCACCAGGGCGCGGGCCCGCGCGCTCACGAGGCTCCCGGCGGCAGAGGCATCCGCAGAGTCTACGGACCGGCGCGAGGCGGGCCCGGTCATGCTCGCAGCACCCGCAGCATCACGACCGGCGCCACCACGATCAGCATGGTGAAGGGCACGGCCACCGACGAGTCGTTGGCCACCAGCCCCACCACGCCCAGGATGGCCAGGCCCGCGGCCGCCGCCAGGGTCGGCCGGTGGGTGATGGCGCGGGTGGCGCCGGGACCGGCCCGGCCGGTGGCGACGAGGCCCGCGTAAGCCAGGGCGCCCGCCATCAGCACGCCGACGGTGATCCACGCCGCCAGCTCGGCGCCGCCCAGGCTGCCCTGCCAGCGCCGGCTCAGGCTCTTGCCCAGGGTGTCCCAGCGGGCGTTGACGACATGCTCGCCCAGGCGGGCCAGATGGGTCTGCATCTCGGCCGGCCGCGCCGCGTCCACCAGCGCGAACAGCAGCAGCACGACGACGGTGATGCCGAGCAGGGCGGCCACCTGGCGCCAGCCCACCCGCCGCCCGGCCAGCACCAGCGCGGTGACGCCGAAGGCCGGGACCATCGCCAGCACTCCGCCCACGTCGGCCCCCAGCATGGGCAGGCCCTCGACCACCACGACGCCGGCCAGCAGCGCCACCGCCGGCACCAGGCCGCGCCGGCCCCAGCGGTCGACGACCAGGGCGGCCAGCACGATGGTGGCCGCGCCGAACAGGGCGAAGGCCAGGTTGCCCAGCCCGGTGAACCGACCCGCCACCGCCACCGAGTAGCCGAAGGTGGTGTTCAGCTGGAGCGGGGCGCCGGCCAGGATGTCCAGCGCGATCAGGCTCACGATCGTCCCCACCGCCACCAACGCACCGGTCCCGGCCCAGCGCCGGTCCACCGCGGTGGCCAGGGCCGCGAACACCGCCGCCAGCAGCAGGACCAGCAGGGTCTGGGGCACGAGGCTCGCCCGCACCGCGCCGATCTGCCCCACCAGGAACGACGCGGGCACGACCCCGAGCGCGCCATAGGCACAAGGGGCCAGCAGCCGGCGGAGCCGGGGGCTGAGGTGCGACCGCAGCGCGATCCCCAGCGCCAGCAGCGCCAGGCCCAGCACGACGCCGGTGACGGCCAGGGGCATGGTGGCGTCCCGGAAGGCGGCAGCGTCGCCCGACTGCGCCAGCGCGGTGAACCTCGCCGCGCTCTGGTCGTCGCGCTGGCTCACCCCGAAGCTGCGGCCCTCCATGGCGTCGGGGGCGTCCTCGCCCAGCAGCTCGAGCACCGTGGGGGCCACGTCCGCCAGCTGCACGTAGCCGTCGCGCCGGGTGGTGGCCGACTGGAGCAGGCCGCCGTCGACACCCGGCGCCTGCAGCGCCACGATCCCGAGGGCCGGCGAGGCGCTGGGCGACACCGGCGACAGGACGATCACCGCGTCGTGGGCCGGGTCGACCCGCTCCATCAGGTCGCCGAGCAGCGCGTCGGCGTCGTCGAGGGCCTGGGACCGCAGCTCGGCCCGCTGGTGGGCGTTGGCCCGCTCGCCGTAGGCGGCCACCCGGCTCAGGTCCGAGGCCTCGACCAAAACCACCGAGCGCCCGGGGCTGTCCCACGCCTCGTCGAAGGCGTCGACCACCTTGCCGCGGTCCAGCCGCCAGCCGAAAGCGGCCTCGCGGTCGTCGGTCAGCAGGGACCGGCTCACCGTGCCCCCGGGCACCACGCCGTCCGAGCCCATGAGCATGGTGGCCGCGCCGCGGGCGTAGGCCCCGTCCGGCGGCGGGTCGTCGCTCACGAAGCCCTCCGCCGCGTCCGCGTTGGCCACCACCGCCCGCGCCACGCCCGCATCGGCCAGCCGGTCGCCCAGGCTGCCGACCTCGGCCCCGAAGGGCGAGTGCTCGTTGGCGTCGATGGCCGGCCCGATGGCCAGGTAGGAGATGCCGCGCGGAACCTCGCCCAGCCGGCGGTTCACCAGCTCGGAGGCGGGCACGCCGCCGTAGGTCTCGTCGGCGTCGACCGCCACCGCGGTGTCCACCAAGGGCGCGATCGCCCGGGTGCCGGCCCCCAGCGTGAGGTAGGCGTCGGTGGTGGTGGCGGTGCTCCGGCCGATGCGGGTGGCCATGTCGGCCACCGCGGCCTGCCCCGCGAACCCGTCCAGGTGCGGCAGGTCGGCGGCCGCGGCATCGTCCCAGTCCAGGCCGGGCAGCGAGACGACCAGCACCCGGTCGACCGGAGCGGCGTCGAGCTCGGCCGGCGCGGAGCCGCATCCGGCCGCAGTGGCCAGCGCCAGCAGCCCCAGCCCGATGGCGAGCGGACGGCGGGGCCTCACACCACCACCTCCGCCGACGCCGACGCGGATTCGGGCGGGGCAGGCACGGACTCGCGGGTGGTCAGCGCCCGCCGGACCCCCAGCAGCTGATAGGCCACGAGGACCAGCCCGGCCCCGACCAGTCCGACGCCGAGCACCACGGCCAGGTCGGCCAGCCGGCGTGGATCGTCGCCCAGCAGCGCCCCGCTGGCGGCCCATCCGGCCCCGCCCACCACGAGCCCGACGGCAAGGACGCGCCCGAGCGCCGCGGGCCACAGCGAGGACCCGGTGCGCCGGGCCAAGCCCACGCCCAGCACCGCCACGCCCACCGTGTAGGCGAGCGAGTGGGCCAACCCGAGCGCGCCGATGCGGGCGGCGCCGTCGAGCGTCAGCGCGGCTACGGCCATCACCGCCACCCCGGCCGCCGCCGAGCCCAGCGACACGAGGCCGGGCGTACGGCTGTCGCCCAGCGCGTAGTAGCCCCGGGCCAGGAGCAGGAAGGCCCCGTAGGGCAAGAGGCCCACGGCCAGGCCGGCCACGGCCGCGGCCAGCAGCTCGCTGCCGTGGTTGCCCTCGCCGAACGGCACCAGCCGCATGGCCGGCACGGCCAGGGCCACCATGGCTGCGCTCACGGGCACCACCAGCAGCGCCATGCGCTCCAGCGCCCAGCGCAGCGACCGGGCCACCCGGTCGAGTCCGTGCTCCCGGGCCTCGGTGACCAGCTCGGGGAGGATGGCGGTGTGGATCGGCTGGGCCAGCACCGCATAGGGCCCGAGGAAGATCACCCAGCCGAGCTGGTACGCCACGACGCCGCCCTCGACCGCGGCGCCCGCCACGATGGCCGCTCCGAGCAGCAGGCCGGCGCCGGTGTGCAGCACCACCCCCCAACCCGAGTGGCGCAGCACCTCCCCCACCCGGGGATCGCCCCGCGGGTCGCGGGGCCGCAGCCGGAAGCCGGACCGCTCGCACGCGCCGAGCAGGATCCCCACGAAGGCCACCACCCCGCCGGTACCCGCGGCCACCAGCAGGAGGCGCTCGCCCAGCGAGAGGTCGAGGCCCGGGTTCGGCCCCGCCACCACCCGGAAGGCGATGAGGCACGCCACCATCACCACCGTGTTGCCGATGGGCGCGGCCGCCGTCACCGCGAAGTGCCGCTTGGCGTAGAGCACGGCGATGGCCACCGTCCCGGCCGCGTAGAGCAGCACCTGGGGCACGAAGAAGCACAGCAGGAAGGTGACCAGCGACTGCATCTGCGAGGACACGTCGGCGGGCACGCCCAGCGTGAGCGCCTTGGCCAGGAGCGGCGACCCCAGCACGCCGACCACGGTCACCGCCCCGAGCAGGGTCAGCGCCACGCCGAGCACGCCCCCGGCCACCTCCTCGGCGCCGCTCCGGTCGCCCGTGTCCAGCAGCTGCACGAACGTGGGGACCAGCACCGCCGACAGCGCGCCGGCGGCCAGCAGCTCGAACAGCACGTTGGACACCGAGTTGGCGGCCTGGAAGGCGTTGGCCAGGAACGTCGCCCCCAGCACGGCCGCCACCACCAGCACGCGCAGCATCCCGAAGGCCCGCGAGACCGCGGTGATGGCGCCCATCCCCGCCGCCGCCCTCGTGGTGGCTCCCCCGCCGCCGCTGCCGGGGGCCGCCGTGCCGGTCACGCCACCGTTCACCCGTCGCCCGCCGCGGGCGGGAGCCAGTCGCTGGCGCCGTCCCCCGACCCGTAGTGGCCGATGACCGGGCTGCCGGGCGCGGCGTCCACCGTGGCCAGCACCGTGGCCACCCGGCCCGAGAGCCGATTCAGATTGTCGACCGTGGACAGGCTCTCCTTCAGCTGGTCATCGCCACGGACGAGCGAGACCAGCAGCGGCGGCGCATCGTCGGTCTGGTCCTCGCGGCGGACCTCGGGCTCGGCGGCCACCACCGAGACCGGCCCGTCCTCGGTCAGGTCGGACAGGACCGGCTGCAGCACCTTCGAGGCGGGGATGGCCGCGCCGGGGCCATCCACCACCACGATGCGCAGCCCGGACGGCGGCAGCAGCACGACGTCGCCGTCCACGCCCTCCGGCATCTCGTAATCGATGAAGCCGCCCTCGTGCAGGCGAGCCAGCAGCGCGGGCTCGGCCGGCGCCGCCGGGAGGTCGGCCGACGCCCCGGGCGGCTCGGCGGCGGACCCGTCGGTCGCCCCGAACATGGCGTCGGCCAGCTCGACCACCAGCCGGCGCTCCAAGCGGTCGGCGTCGTCGGTAGCGGTCTCCAGGGCCTGGGCCAGGTCCTCGACCTCGGAGTCGTCGTCCAGGGCCATCCGGTCGGTCAGCCACCACACGCCCACCAGGTTGGCGTCGGCCTGGGACAGCGACTGCATCACGTTGTCCACCCACTCCTGCTCGACGCCGCGGGTCGACACGATCAGCACCGGGTCGCCGGTGAGCTGGCCCCGGTACAGCCGCTCGCCGATCGCCGGCCCCAACGCCGCCGCCTCGTCCTCGTAGGCGTCGAGCTGGGCCTGGAGGTCGTCGTTGCGCTCCCGGGCGTGGTTGAGGTCGGCCTGCAGGCCCTCGAGCTGGCCCTTCAGCGCCTCCTCCAGCGCGTCGTCGAGGAAGGTGGTGCCGAGCACCAGCCCGATGCCGAGCGCGAGCAGGACGGCGGTGAGCGAAACGATGTGGAAGCGGAAGTTGATCATCAGCCCGAGAACAGCGATTGCCAAAAGGCACGGAGCACCAGCCGGACGGGCTCCGACAGCGTCAGGGCCACGGCCAGCGTGAAGACGGCAGCCAGGATCATCCACAGGAGGTCGGTCGTGCGAACCGAGGTGCGGTAGAGCCGGCTCACCCCTTTGGCATCGACCAGCTTGGCACCCACCTTCATGCGCACGAGGAAGGTGGACGCCATGCCCGCCCGGCCCTTGTCCAGGAACTCGACCATGCTGTTGTGGGTGCCGACCGCCACCATCAGCTCGGCGCCCTCCTCGAAGGCCATCAGCATGGCCACGTCCTCGCTCGTGCCCGGGGCGGAGAACACCGTGTAGGGCAGGCCCAGGTCGTCCAGCCGCTTGGCCCCGGGCGCTCGCCCGTCGGTGTAGCCGTGCACGATGAGCTGGGCTCCGCAGCGCAGCGCCCGCTCGGACACCGAGTCGAAGTCGCCGATGATGATGTCGGGCACGGTGCCGATCTCCAGCAGGGCGTCGGCGCCGCCGTCCACGCCGATGGTCACCGGGCGCACGTCGCGCACGTAGCCGGTCTGCTGCAGCAGCAGCAGGTCGTCGCGGTAGTCGATGCCCCGCACCACGATGAGGACCTGGCGGCCCTCGATGGGGACGTGGAGGTCGGGGACGTCCAGCTCGCCGGTCAGGAGATCGATCTCCTGGTGGACGTACTCGACCGTGTTGACCGCGAACCGCTCCAGCTCCGAGCCCATGTTCTTTCGAGCGATCTCGTTCGCGGCGTCGAGGCTGGCGCGGTCCTGCCGCACACCGGTGGCGATGACCTGGGTTCCCAGCAGGAGACGGTCGCCGTCGACGGTGACCGGCACGCCCTCCGGGATCAGCTCCATCACGTCCTCGCCCACGGCGTCGAGGAGCGGGATCCCGGCCTGGTGCAACAGCATCGGCCCGACGTTGGGGTAACGGCCGCTGATCGATTCCGAGGCGTTGACCACCGCGGCCGGGGCGGCGTCGACCAGCGTCTCGGCCGCGACCCGGTCGATGTCCTCGTGGTCGATGACCGCGATGTCGCCGGGGCGCAGCCGCTTGACCAGCCGCTTGGTGCGGCGATCGACCCGGGCCACCCCGGTGACCGGCGCGCCGACGCCGTTCTGGCGCCGCCGGCGGAAGCTCGCGCTGCGGATGGCGCGGCGGGCGACCGGGGCGTCCTCGGCCGCCTCCTCGGGGGGCTCGGGGTCCTCCGGGACGTCGGGGTCCGGCTCGTTGCCGGGCTCGTGCCGGTCGTCGACGGGGGCCGCCACTCAGCGCCCCCTCTCGCCCGTGGCGCTGGCGAGCAGCTCGGCGGCGTGGGTGCGGGCCGCGTCGCTGTCCGGCTGGCCCGACAGCATGCGGGAGAGCTCGACCACCCGCTCGGGTTGGTCGAGCACGCGGGCGTGGGACACGGTGGCGGCGTCGTCGCTCTGCTTCGCCACCCGCACCTGCGCATCGGCGTAGGCCGCCACCTGCGGGAGGTGGGTCACCACCAGCACCTGGTGCTCGCCCGCGAGGCGGGCCAGCGAGCGGCCCACGGCGAGCGCGGCGGTGCCGCCGATGCCGGCGTCGACCTCGTCGAAGACCAGGGTGGGCGGGGCTCCCGTGAGCACGAGACGCAACGCGAGCATGGTCCGCGCCAATTCGCCACCCGAGGCGACCTTGGCCAGGGGCAGCGGGGGCGTGCCGGGGTTGGCGGCCAGCAGCACCTCGACGTCGTCGCCGGGGTCGTCGCCCCTCACCTCGATGGCGACCTCGGCCTTCGGCATGGCGAGCTCGGCCAGGTTGGCCTGGATGCGCCGGGCCAGATCCGGCGCCGCCGCCCGGCGCGCCGCGGCCACCACCGCCGCCGCGGCGGCTTCCACCTTGCGGGCCTCGATCAGCGCGGCGTCCAGCTCCGCGGCGCGGCGGTCGTGGTCCTCCAGCTGGGCCAGCCGGGCCCGCAGGCGCTCGCCTTCGGCGAGGACGTCGGCCAGCGTGTCGCCGTACTTGCGGCGCAGGTCGTGCAGCAGCTGGCGGCGCTCGCGCACCGCGTCCAGGCGGGCCGGGTCCTCGTCGATGGACTCACCCGCGGTGCGCAGCTCGGCCGCCACGTCGGTGAGCTCGGCCGCCAGCGCCCGCAGCCGGGCCTCGGCGTCCCGGAACGGCGCGCGGCCGGCGACGGCGGCCACCGCGGCAC